>NZ_JASODY010000006.1:0-103953 GCF_030212265.1 Corynebacterium sp. UMB9976 | reverse complement strand
TCCTCCACTGCACCGAACAGGTCGTTGGTGAAAGCAACCTCCTCCGGGCCATGCTGCTTCGGCTTCACGATGTAGATGGAGCCGGTACGGGAGTTGCGGTGCGCGTTCTCCTTGTTCAGGCCCTCGATCGCAGCCGCGGAGGTGATGACGGCATCCATGATGCCCTCGAAGATCTCCTCACCATTGGCATCCAGGATCGCCGGGTTCTGCATCAGGTGGCCAACGTTACGGACGAACAGCAGGGAACGGCCCTGCAGGCGCAGCTCGGAGCCGTCCTTGGCGGTGTAGTAGCGGTCCTCGTTGAGGGTACGGGAGAAGGTCTTGCCGTTCTTCTCAACTTCCTCGGAGAGGTCGCCGACGTTCAGGCCGAGCCAGTTGCGGTAGCCCAGGGTCTTGTCGGTGGCGTCGACGGCTGCGACGGAGTCCTCGAAGTCCATGATCGTGGTGATGGCGGACTCCATAAGGATGTCCTTCACGCCGGCCTTGTCGGTCTTGCCGATCGGGGATTCCGGATCGATCTGGATCTCGAAGTACAGGCCGTTGTTGCGGACCAGGATGCCGGACGGGTTGGACTCCTCGCCGGCGTAGCCTGCGTAGACCTCCGGGTTGCGCAGGTTGACCTGCTCGCCGTCGATCTCACCGGTGATCTGACCGGAGGTCACGGCGTAGGCGGTGACGTCCTTGTGGGAGCCGGACTCCAGTGGGATGACGCGGTCCAGGAACTCACGACCCCACTCGATGACCTTGTCGCCGCGAACCTTGTTGTAGCCGCTGCCCTTTTCCTGGCCATTCTCCTCAGAGATGGCATCGGTGCCGTAGAGGGCGTCGTACAGGGAGCCCCAGCGAGCGTTCGCCGCGTTCAGAGCGAAGCGGGCGTTGAGGATCGGGACGACCAGCTGCGGACCGGCGGTCTCTGCGATCTCGCTATCAATGTTCTGGGTCGCGATCTCGAACTCGCCCGGCTCGTCAACCAGGTAGCCGATCTCGCGGAGGAAGGCCTCATATTCCTTCGGATCCTGAGCACCCTTGTGGTCGGTGTACCACTGGTCGAGCTTGGCCTGCAGCTCATCGCGCTTGGCCAGCAGCTCCTTGTTGCGCGGGGTGAACTTCTCGACGATCTCGCCGAAGCCATCCCAGAACTTCTTCTGATTGTCCTCGCCGGACTTACCAGCCTTCGGAAGAACCTCGTTATTCACGAAGTCATAGAGAACCTTGGCGACCTGGAGGCCACCAGCGCTGACGCGTTCGGTCTGCTGAGTCTGGGCCATATTCGACTCCTTTATGTTGCGGTTTCCCATGTGTATTACCCCTCCCACATTAGGTGACCTCGATCACGAAAGAGGCAAACCGGCCGACGAGCGAACAGCGACTACCCCCGTTCGCTGGCGAAAAGCAAAAATTTTCGTTGAACAATATCCCGAGTTACCCCCGGATGAAAGAGCTCAACGCCCAGCATCACCCCTGCACGAGAGACAAATCACACCACAACGGGAAAAATCTGAACAGATAGAACTTTGCAAACTTTGCAAAAAGGGCGAGTACCCCCACACAATTCACTCGCCCGCAACCCGTTGACGTGCAGGAACGCTTTGGTAGAGTGGCCTGTGACACACAAGGTCGAGCCCTTCAACCAGGTTTTACACCGGGATCACCGGCCCGACTTGAGCGTCGTACGGCCTCAGAGGTTCGTACTGTTAGGCACAATTCTCCACCAACAAAGGGAGTGACATCACATGTCGACTGTCGGAACTCCACGTACCGCAGCTGAAATCCAGAAGGACTGGGACGAGAACCCGCGCTGGGCACAGGTCAAGCGTGACTACACCGCTGAGCAGGTTGCAGAGCTCCAGGGCAACGTCCTCGAGGAGCACACCCTCGCACGCCGCGGCGCTGAGATCCTCTGGGAGGCCGTCAACAAGGGCGACGACTCCTACATCAACGCTCTGGGCGCACTGACCGGTAACCAGGCTGTCCAGCAGGTCCGCGCTGGTCTGAAGGCTGTCTACCTCTCCGGTTGGCAGGTCGCAGGTGACGCCAACCTCTCTGGCCACACCTACCCGGACCAGTCCCTGTACCCGGCAAACTCCGTGCCGACCGTTGTTCAGCGCATCAACAACGCTCTGATGCGTGCCGACGAGATCGCTCGCGTCGAGGGCGACGACTCCGTCGAGAACTGGCTCGTCCCGATCGTCGCTGACGGTGAGGCCGGCTTCGGTGGCGCTCTGAACGTCTACGAGCTGCAGAAGGCCATGATCAAGGCTGGCGCCGCTGGCTCCCACTGGGAGGACCAGCTCGCTTCCGAGAAGAAGTGTGGCCACCTGGGCGGCAAGGTCCTGATCCCGACCCAGCAGCACGTTCGTACCCTGAACGCTGCTCGTCTGGCAGCTGACGTTGCTAACACCCCGACCCTGGTCGTCGCACGTACCGACGCCGAGGCTGCAACCCTGCTGACCTCCGACGTCGATGACCGCGACAAGCCGTTCCTGACCGGCGGCCGTACCGCTGAGGGCTTCTACAACGTCCAGAACGGCATCGAGCCATGCATCGCTCGTGCGAAGGCATACGCTCCGTACGCTGACCTCATCTGGATGGAGACCGGCACCCCGGACCTCGAGCTGGCTAAGAAGTTCGCCGAGGCAGTCCGCGAGGAGCACCCAGACCAGCTGCTGGCCTACAACTGCTCCCCGTCCTTCAACTGGTCCGCACACCTCGAGGCAGACGAGATCGCCAAGTTCCAGAACGAGCTGGGCGCAATGGGCTTCAAGTTCCAGTTCATCACCCTGGCTGGCTTCCACGCCCTGAACTACTCCATGTTCGACCTGGCTTACGGCTACGCTCGCGAGCAGATGACCGCATTCGTCGACCTGCAGAACCGCGAGTTCAAGGCTGCCGAGGAGCGCGGCTTCACCGCCGTCAAGCACCAGCGCGAGGTCGGTGCAGGCTACTTCGACGCCATCGCAACCACCGTCGACCCGAACTCCTCCACCACCGCCCTGAAGGGCTCCACCGAGGAGGGCCAGTTCTAATCACGGAACTGTCCGCCTAGCGCACCGGCCACCACACACCACAACAACGGCCGCGCGCTAGCACCACCCAGCCGGGTGGGAACCACATCACTGTGGCTTCCCACCCGGCTTCGTGTTTTCCGCTAACCTCCGCCATTACGAAGCCCAAACACCCAGCTCGAGCACGAAGGGAAGCCATGAGCCCCGCCGAACGCCCATTCCTCGACAAGACCCACCCCGAGACCTATAAGGCACTCGCCGGCGTGACCCGCCACGTCCGCCGCGCGGAACGCGCCGCTGGCCTCAGCCGCGCACTCACCGAGCTGGTCAACGTGCGCGTCTCCCAGCTCAACGGCTGCCCCGCCTGCCTGAGCGTGCACGTCCCCGCCGCCCGGCGCGCGGGCGTATCCGAGCTCAAACTCGACCTCCTGCCCAGCTGGCAGGACGCCGAGATCTACACCGAGGAAGAACGCATCGCCCTCGAGCTCGCCGAGGCGTTGACCATCGGCCGCAGCACCACCGGAACAATCAGCGGCCCGGAGCTGGTGGACATCCAGAACCGGGCGCTACGCACCCTGGATGAGGAGAAGTTCACCGCCCTGGAGTGGGCGATCATCACGATCAACGCCTTCAACCGCGTCTCCATCGCCAGCGGTCACCCGCCCCACGAGGCCAACTACTCCTAAGCTCGGCCCCTTCACACAACGGCGCACTGCCCGTACGACAACAATGGGCGCCCCACCCGGGGCGCCCATCACTGTTTCGCTGCTAGCTACAGCGCACGATCGGCTGCGGATCGTAGACCGTGGTCTGCGTCTCGCGCTTGATCTCCTTGCCGCGCAGGTCCTTGATCACGCGGGTGTCCGTGACCGTGAAGCCTGGCGCACCACCCGATGGGATGCACTTATCGCCCTTGCCCTTGCGGACCTCCGGCTTCGTGGGGTTGGTGCGGGATCCCGCGATGGACTCCACCTCAACCTGCTTCACGCCGCGCATCCGCACGGTCACGCTATCCGAGCCTGCCGAGGCCTCGATCAGCACCGGGGTATCGAATGGGTTCTTGAACTGCAGATCGATCGCGCCCTCGAAGACCGTGGCCTCACGGCCGGCCGGGTAGCGGGAGATGTAGTAGGAGTGCGGCGTGTGGGCCACGTCCTCCATGCCCGCAAAGTAGGAGGCGTTGTACAGCGTGGTGGCGAACTGGGAGATGCCGCCACCCACGGCCTCGCCTGCCTGACCGTCGATGATGATGCCGGACTCCACGAAGCCCTGTTCCTTGCCACGCGGCCCGGTGTGGCCGTTCAGGCTGAAGGTCTCTCCCGGCAGGACGATAGCCCCGTCGACCATCTCCGCGACGCGGCGGATGTTCACGCCGGAGGAGGCGCTGAATCCGTGGGTCGTGAAGCTGCTGACCACGTCGTCGAAGTGGGCCTTCTCGGCTTCCTCGGTCGTGTACTCGGCCTTCTTGTCTTCGTAGAAGACCTTGTGCTCGCGGTGCTTTACATCCAGCACCTTCTTGCCCAGGTCTCCCAGGGTCTTGTCCCACTCGATCTCCACGCCGTCCTGGTGCGGGATGACCTCAATGTCGCGGCCCTTGAAATTGAAGCCCGCGTTGCGAAACTCCACCTCGGTCTCCGCGAGCTGCGGCTGCAGGATCTTCTTCGCCGCCTCAGTGGAGTACACCGGCTCGAAGGTGCCCGTGCCCGGCTTCTTGCCCGGCTTCTCGTTGAAGCTGACGACATGCGCCATATCTTCCGGGCGTAGGGTGCCGTCCACGTGGTCCCGTCCCTTGAAGACGACGTCGCCGCTGGTGGCCGGCTTGATGACCTTCTCCACCATCTCTTCCGCCGCGGACTTCGGGATATTGGACTTCACGACGTCCGCGTCGACGTGCACGGTGCGGTCCTTGTTCAGCCAGTGTTCCCGGACCCGCGCGTCGACCAGGTCTCGGTTGACGGTCTGTCCCGGCTTATCGGCGACGACCTTCGGCTTGCCCTTCTCCGTGATGGAGACGTGCGCGTTCTCTGGCTCGCGGGTGAGCTCATCGGTCACGCGGCGCAGCGTCGTCGCGAGGGGTCCCTCGTGGAACTGGGAGACGATGCCGACCTCGCGGGTCTGGAAGAAGCTGCGGATGCGGGTGATCGGGTTCAGCGGCTGCTGCCCCGCTTGATCGACGGTCTTGGACCAGTCGACCTGCAGGCCGGAGTCGCGCGGGTCGACGATGCTGGACATGTTGCCCGCGTTAACGGTCACCGGCTGGCGCACGACGTCGCCGAGGTTATTGACGAGGCGCTGTTCCGCCTGGTCCTTCGGCAGCCCGCCGATGTCCACCCCGCCCACGGTCACGCCGCGGGGCACCTTGCCCTCACTCATGGCGTAGTCCACTCCGTAGAGGACCCCGCCGAGGCCGAGGAGAATAAGGAGTCCCCAGGCGAACAGGGGCCAGCGGCGGCGCTTGTGGCGCGGCTTTATAGTCTTCTTTTTCGCAGCTGCCGCCATGACGGCGTACCTTCCTAGTTCGATTCCTTAATAGGCAGGGTGCGGCTCCATCTAGCGTGTGAAGATGCCCGCACCCAGCAATAAGGCACAGTCTATAGGCCGACCAGCGTTTCTAGGAACTTTCTCAGGTCTTTAACTTCCGCACTATCGCTGGGTTTTCAGGCTATCCACGGCCTGGGTTTTCCGTTTCTTGCGCAGGAGGGGTGAGCCGTTCGGCGCTGCGCTGGGCTTGTTCGGGTGCGATCTCCCCGCGTCGGATCGCCTCGGTCACCGCGTTAATGAGTTCGGTCAGGTCGAATTCGCCGGCCGCTGTCAGCCCCTGATCCGCGCCCGCAGAAAGGGCCGCGACAACCGCTTCTGCACCTGGGTAGTGGTCGGTGACCGCGCGCATCCCGGTGAGGTCGTCGGTATAGACGACCCCCTGGTAGCCGCCGAAGCCCTCCCAGCCCTTGCGGAGCAACCCATAGGTGGCTGGGCTGACTGAGGCCGGCTCGTCGGGGTTCAGCCCCGGCGCCTGGACGTGCCCCATCATCACCTCGACCCCCGGAATCTCCAGCAGCTCAGCGAAGGGCTTCAGGTCAGCCTGCTTGAGCTGCTCCACCGGCGGAACGAAGACCTCACCGGTGTGGGAATCCCCGTTGGCGTGGCCATGACCTGGGAAGTGCTTGAGCACCGGGGTGATACCGGCGTCCAGGAGGCCTTCCACGTAGGCGCGGGCATAGCGGGCCACGACCTGCGGGTCGGAGCCGAAGGAACGCGAGCCGATCGCGTTGTCCTCGATGTTCTCGCCGCCAGCCAGGTCGATGGAGGGGGCGAAGTCCACGGTGAATCCCAGCTCGGCCATCTTCCGGCCGTGCTCCGCCATCATGTCCCGCACCTGCTCAGGGGTCATGGTTCGAGCCATGTCCCGGGGCGCGGGCAGGGTGCCGATCAGCTCGGCGAGCCGCTGAACCATCCCGCCCTCCTCGTCGACGGATACCCGCAGCGGTTCCCCCGCCCGGCGCTGCAGCGCGGCGATGCTCCGCTCGGGATCGCCCTGCCCATTGAGCATGCTGAAGTCCGACCCCGTCCCGAAGAAGAGGTGCCGCACCCCGGCGTCCACGGCCGCCCGCGCGCTCTCGAAGTCCGTCACCCCGACCGCGAGGAGTTTCGGCGCGAGCTCCTCGGCCGGCACCTGCGGTGCCGGCGGCGTGGTCTCTGAGGCGCTGGCCGGGGACGTCGTCGTCATAGAAGAAGACGGGGCGGAAGAGGAAGCGGGATCCTCGTCCCCAGCAGAACAGCCGGCAGCCAGGCTGAGACCGGTGACCAGGGCAGCAGCGGCGGCGGGACGCGCCGTCCCACTGCGGAAACGGGGAAGAAGGGAAAGACGGGAAGTCATCATTCCAACGTACTAACCTGGGGAGAAGAGCAACAAGTGTTGGCATGAAGCCGGCAACCCGAAACGAGGAAGGCCTACCGTGACTGATCCCGCCCAGACCGCCCAGGATGCATCCACCCCCTCCCCGCAGCCAGAGGCGCAGGAAGGCAGCACCGGCAGCCTGAAGGGCGATACCGTCCTCATTGCCTACGACGGCAGCGAGCAAGCTAAGGCGGCCATCGATTACGCCGGGCGCTTCCTGTCCGCGAATAACGCCTACATCCTCACCGTGTGGGAGCCTATCCACCGCCAGGCCGCCCGTGCCGCGGGTATGAGCGGGATGATGCAGCACGATTGGTCGGTGGATTCGCCGGAGGAAAACGAGAACGAGGACCCCGCATATTCCGAGGCTGTGGCCACCTGCCGGGAAGGTGTGGAGTTTGCTCGCAAAAACGGCTTTGCCACCGAACCCTTTTTGGTAGAGTCTGAAACAGCCATCTGGAGCGCCATCGTCGACGCTGCAGAAGAGCTCGATGTAGACATCATCGTCACTGGTTCCCGGGCGCTGAGCGGGTGGAAGGCCATCCTTCAATCCAGCGTCTCCGACAGCATCGTGAAGAATGCTGGCCGGCCAGTGCTTATCGTCCCGACTGTCGAGGATGATTAAGGACTTGGGGTTCACCACTACATAAGTCCACAACACCCGATGCCACCCTCTCCGGCTGGAGAGGAACGGCACCACGACGACGCTTTAAGGATTCCCATGCCATTCGAGAACGACTCCGCACCACGCCGCACCGCCGGCCCGGCCATCGCCGCTATCGTTTCGGGCGCCATCCTCGGTGGCCTCGTCGCTTTTGGCGCTGGCGCTGCCGCCGATAACACGAGCCTGCCTTCCGCAGAGGCTGTCGCCGTCGACCAGGACAGCGCCTTCCTGGGTGCGGTGCAGTACGGCGGCCGCGTCGAGAGCTAGCTCAACGCTGCACGCTATCCGCTAGGTGAAGGCCCCCGTCCACTCGAGCATGCGCAGCCGCGCGTGGCTGTTGTGCGCCATCGGGTGGCTGGCCTTCGCCTTTCTCCAAGCCCCTGGGCTATCGGTCGCTGATACCAAGCTCGACCTGATTCAGAATCCCTGGGGCTTTCTTTCCCAAGCGCTCCAGCCGTGGACTGAGGTGTTTCCGCTGGGGCAGCTCCAGAACCAGGCCTACGGGTACCTCTTCCCGCACGGCCTGTTTTTTGCGCTCTTCTCCTGGTTGCCCGCCTGGGTTACCCAGCGCCTGTGGTGGGCACTCCTACTATTCCTGGCCTTCGCGGGGATGGTTCAGCTGTTGGAGAAGCTGCCGGTCGGGAACAACTTCTCCCGCATCCTGGCGGGCATGCTCTTCGCGCTCTCTCCCCGGGTGCTCACCACCTTGGGCGCAATTTCTTCCGAGGCCTGGGTGTGCGCGCTGGCACCGTGGGTGCTGCTGCCGCTCGTTGACGTGCTGCGGCCGCGAGCCGGGGCTGGCACCGCAGCTGATGCCGGTGCCAGCGACGATTCCACCGCGGATTCCACCGGCCGTGCCCTGAGCGCCGAGGACAAGGTGCTGCTGCGCCGGGCCGCGCTGCGCAGCGCGGTGGCGGCCCTGTGCATGGGCGCGGTCAACGCGGTGGCCACCGCCGTGGCGATCCTGCCGGCGGTGATCTTCTGGCTCGCCGCCTGGCTACGCCGCGACTCCCGCGGACAGGTGGCCTACTTCAGCCGCTGGTGGGTGCCCGCTGGGCTGGCGGTCTGCTTCTGGTGGGTCGGCCCGCTGCTGATCCTGGGCCGCTACTCCCCGCCTTTCACGGACTACATCGAGTCGAGTTCGCTGACCACCCGCTGGCTGAATCTGCTGGAGAACCTGCGGGGCACAACCAGCTGGGTTCCCTTTCTCTCCTCCGAGCGCGTAGCTGGCGCTGCCCTGGTCAGCGAGCCGGTATTCATCCTTGCCACCCTCGCGGTGGCGCTGCTCGGTTTGTGGGGGCTTGCCCGGCGCGATCTTCCAGCCGCCGGGGTGTGGCTGAGCATGCTGGGCGTGGGGCTGGCTGCGCTCGGGGTCGCGGTGGACCCCTTCTCCCTGCTTTCCGGCGGAGCGCGTTCCTTCCTCGACGGCGCTGGTGCCGCGCTGCGCAACCTGCACAAATTCGACGTCCTGGTGCGGCTGCCGCTGATGGTGGGCGTGGCCCACGCATTGGCCCACGTGCGGGTCCCCGGCCGAGACCGGGCGGGGATGCAGCAGTGGCGCCACCCGGAGAAGAACCCCCATGTGGTGAAGGTGTTCGCTGCCGTACTTCTGACTGTGCTGGCCACCGCCCCCGGCTGGTCCGGCCGGATCGCCCCAGCCGACGGTTTCCGTGGCGTGCCGCAGTACTGGCGGGCCGCCGCGGACTGGCTGAATGAGAACAGTACCCAGCCGGAAGACGGGCGCGTCATGCTGCTCCCGCAGGCGCGTTTTGGGCGCCAGACCTGGGGCAATACTCGCGACGAACCCGCCCAGCCACTGCTGGATGTGCCGTGGGTGGTGCGCGACTCCGTGCCGCTCGTGCAGCCGGATGCCATCCGCGGGCTGGACGGCATTCAGCGCGAGGTTCACTCCGGGCAACCCCTGCCCACCCTGGCTGCGACCCTGCGTTCCCAGGGCGTGGGCCACGTGCTGGTTCGCACTGATCTGACGGTGGCCGCGGATACCCCGGGGGCTCATTCGGTGCTGCGCACGCTGCGGCGTTCGGGTGGCTTCCGTGAGGTCGCGGCGTTCGGAGATGAGAAGGCTCCCGAGGTTCGCATCTTCGCCGTCACTCCCAAGCAGACTGGGGGCGACGCACCACAACCGGCCGGTGGGCTGCGGGAGATCGCTGCCGAACAGGTAGAGGTCATCCACGCGGGGCCCGAGGCCCTCCCCCGGCTGGATGCTGCCGACCGCGCCCTGGGCCGCACCGATACTCCGCGCGTTCGGGTCCTCCACCAGCAGCTCGCAGGAACCGGCATGGGCGCGGATGCCTTCGCCGAACGCGGCCCGCAGACCCTCACCGACACCCCCGCCCGGCGCGATCACAACTACGGCAACGTGACCAACGCGGATTCCGAGATCCGCGCTCCCAAGGACTCCACGCGGGTGCTTAACCCGGTGCGGGACTATCCGCTGACCAGTGTGGCAGAGGGCGCGAATCCAGCGAACCACGACGAGCACCCGCTGACTGAGGTGCGCACCACCGGCGGCGCAGTTCGGGCGAGCAGCACCGCGGCGGACCCTACGGGATTCGGTGGGGCAGATACTCGCCGTTCGCTCACCGCCGCGGTGGACGGCAACCCGGATACCGCGTGGTATCCCAGCCCGGGGCGCGCGATCGGCCAGTACCTGGAACTGGAGCTGGACAAGCCGCACCGGGGCCTCAGCGTCTCCCTGCTCACCCAGGGCGCGGATGCGCGCATCCATGCGGAGAGCTTCCGCAGCGATGCCGGGGATAGCCCGCTGGGCAGCACGACGGTGACGGTCAAGGCCGGCGAGGCCACGCGCATCGCGATCCCGGGTGGCAGGGGCGATCGGGTGCGCCTCCAGCTGCTGGGCAGCTTCTCGGACGTGGGCTTCTCGGAGGTCGAGGTCTTCGCCACGGACGGCGGCGGGGCGGCCCAGGATGTCACGCCCCGGCGGGTGCCCACCGTCCCGGCGCTGGACGGTTCTTCGGCGCGCTACCTCAACCGCTTCGTCTTCGGCCAGGAGGTCCCGGAGCACTCCATGGTGCGGGAGTTCACGGTGCCGGAGCACCTCGCGGGCCAGGAGCTGGTGCTCCACACCGCCGGCTGCGAGAATTCATCGTCGCGCGCGGAGTCTGCGGTCGTCACCGTCGACGGGGAGGATTACCGCTGCGGGGAGAAGTTCTCTCTTTCGGAAGGACGTCACCGCCTGGCCACGACGGCGCGCTGGGCCGCCCTCTCCGTGGCTGAACCGCTGTACGCGGAGGCGGTTTCCGAGGCTCCCGCGGCCGATGCTCTGCCGGTGGTCTCCCAGGACGGTGGCTCTGGCGGTGACGACCGCTTCCACCTGGGGTATTCCTCGGAGCAGCGGGTGGTGTTCCTACCTTCCAACGCCAACCCGGGTCGGGTGGCCACCCTGCACGTGGCGGACCCCGAGGGCTCCCGCGAGATTCGCCTGCACCCGATGGTGATCAACGGCTGGCAGCAGGGCTGGGTGGTTCCCGCAGGTGTGAGCGGCACGATCGCGCTCAGCTTCGCGGCCACCGGCTTTTACCAGGCCTGGCTGGCTGCGGGCCTGGTGTTGGCTCTCGCGGTCGTACTGGCCTGGGCGCTGGCGGAGCGGCGCGCTCGCCAGGTGGGCAGCCGGGCGGGCATCCCGGCAGCGGCAGCGGTTGGGGCGTCGGCACATTCGAGCGAGGTCACCGCGGCGGCCGACGAGGTATCCGCTGAGCCCGCCGACGAGGCCCAGGCTGAGGCTAGCGCCGCAGCCCACAGCGCCACCCCGCTCAACCGGGCCCAGCGCGGCGCGGCGCTGCTCGCCACCGTGGCCCTGGCGTTCCTGCTGGCCGGCATCCCGGGCCTGATGCTCGCGGTGGTGCTGGCCCTGCTGCAGCTAGTATTCGCCCGGCCTGGCATCCAGCGCTGGGCCGAGCAGCACCCCATCCTCCGGTCCCTGCCGACCGGGGGCGTGCTGCGCATCGTCGCCGGCTCGGGTGCGTTCCTGGCAGCCGTGTTCGCGGCGCAGGGCCCGTGGACCGGTCGCCACTACGCCGGGGACTCCTGGGTGCTTCAGCTGGCGCTGCTGGCGGTTGTGCTCGCCGTGTACTTCGCCCACATCTTGTTGATCCCCACCCGGGCGGGCTCCTCCACCAAGGCATAGCTCAACGCGGCGACCGGCACGGTCAGCACGAAGGTCGCGATCATCACGATCACCGTGTGGACGTGATTGCCACTAAACATCGGGACCCCCAGCAGCGGGAAGACCACCGAGAGGATCGCGATGTGCCAGAGGAAGATCGCATAGGACCAGCGCCCCAGCGCCTGCATCGGCGCGGACTCCAGGAATGCCGAGCGTGGCGCCAACGCATAGGGGGTAATCAGAGCGGCGGCGAAGACCGTGCCATAAATCGTGCGGCGCGCGAACTCAGCCGGGGTGGCCTGCACCAGCCCCTGCGGGCCATCCATGGCCGCGGCCACCAGCGCCGCCAGTGCGATCAGCCAGAACAGCGGCCGCAGCCGGTACAGTGCCGCCACCAACCGACGGCTGCGCTCCGGGGTGCCCAGCACCCAGGCCTCCGCCTCCGCGGAGAGAAACCCGATCGCGAACCAGGCCGCGAACGCCGGGGGCATCGTGTGCGGGTTCACCCGCCCCGGCTCCAGCTCCCCGGTGAAGGGCGGCAGGAAGGCCCAGTAGTAGCTGATGAGCCCGAGCGCGGCGATGACGAGCACCCGGCGCCAGCGGGGCTGTTTCCCAATCAGCAGGGCGATCAGCGGGAGCACGAGGTAGAAGGTCAGCTCGACGGACAGCGACCACAGGTGCGTCATGCCGCCGACCAGGCCGTCGGCGAAGTAGACCTGCGCCATGAGCAGGTTCTCCACGATCTGCTTGGCTGAGGGGTTATCGGCGACCGGCAGGAAGAGGAAGACGAAGAGCATCATCACCCAGGCGGCCGGCATGATGCGCCCCAGGCGCTTGACGTAGTAGCTGGCCACGCCCCGCCGGTTGCGGAATTGCACGTGCTGGCGGCGCCACAGCAGGAAGCCGGAGAGGGCGAAGAACACGGGCACGAAGAAGTCCGTGCGCGCCATGATCTGGTTGATCAGCGAGCCAGTGTCCGTGCCGGTCTGGAAGGCCACGTGCGTGATGATGATCCCCGAACACGCGATCGCGCGGAGCCCCTCCAGGGAGGGCAGGAAGGGGGTCTTGGGGTGAGCCGTCGTCGGCACTGAACCAATTCCCGACGGTGCCACGGTTCCCGAGGACGACGTCGTGGCGGTCCCGGAGGCTGCGTTGGACGACGTCGTGGACGGTGCGGACGGCCCCGTCTCTGAAGCGTTCTCCGACGCGGACGCAGAGCGCATACTCACCCTCCTCGGTGCAGTGATGGGCGCGCCAGTGGGTCACAACCACCGTGGCGGGCGGGTTCCTGGCCGTTCATTGTAGGCACCCGACGCGTACTTGAGGACTGAAGTCGGTGTATAGCAATAAAACCAGAGAATTTTTTGTTTCTTTCCCCTTACATACTTTCATTTTTGGCTAAAGTATGGCGAACACGTTGTTGTAAGAGGGATCTCTGGGCAGAGAGGCCTCAAGGACACTGAACGGAATTGCCATATGAGAAAAACCATCTCCCTAATCTCGATCGTTTTGGGAGCAGCTCTGCTGGTCTTCGCGATCGCCCTTCCGACCTACGTCGTCCCTAAGGGCAAGGTTCTGCCGCTGGACGTCGTGTCGACGACGAGCACCGAGCCGGTAGAGGCTCGCCTCCTCGACTCGGGAGCGCTGGCGAAGGGCAAGCCCGTGGGGGATAACAAGAACCGCCCGGAGTGCAAGGGGGACAACAAGGAAGTCTCGTGCTTCATCTGGAAGGACGTCGAAATCCAGACCCAGAAGTTCACCACCGCGCAGGAGCCGAGCGACAAGAAGCAGGTCACCCTGGAGGTTGGCCAAACCGTCTTCCGCACGGACAAGAGCGAGCCGGATAACCTGCTCTCCGCCACCATCGACCGCGTCACCCTGGACCGCAAGACTCAGATGCCGGTGACCGACCCGGTCTCCTCCCTCAACCTGGCTCCGCCGAAGGGCAAGGACGCGGAGGGCTACACCCCGCCGGAGTTCGTCCGTAAGGGCCTGCAGTACCAGTTCCCGATGGGCGCTGACCGGAAGTCCTACCCCTACTTCGACGCCCAGACCCTGACCACCAACCCGATCGACTTCGTCGACGAAGGCGAGCAGGGCGGCGAGAAGATCTACACCTTCGAGCAGACGATCGACCCGACCCCGCTGTACGACGCACAGAAGAAGTACCTCGAGTCCGACGGCTCCCTGACCGCCGCGGAGGAGGGCGTCCTCGCCTCGCTGAAGCTGACCTTCCCGGCGAAGGTCTGGGGCCTGAAGGACGACGAGATCCGTAACCCGAAGAAGGGTAAGGACAAGGACGAGGAGTCCGACGCTGGCCCGGACGTCGAGATGCAGCGCTACTACACCGTTAACCGCAAGATCAGCATCGAGCCGGAGACTGGCGTGATCGTCAACGGTGCCGAAGAGATCTGGATGTTCTACGCGCAGGACGAAGAGGAAGCCAAGGAGATCGCGAAGCCGGAGAACCGGGAGCGCGAGCTGGCCAACCCGAAGCGCACCGCAATGTACCTGCCGGCACAGTGGGACGAGAAGTCCAAGGAAGGCCAGATGGTGACCGCCAAGGAAGGCCTGAGCACCATCAAGACGATGGGGACCACGGTTCCGATCATCGCTGGCCTGCTGGGTCTGTTCCTGCTCTTCGTCGGCCTGTGGCTGCAGCGCGCACCGCGTAAGAGCTAGATCGCAATCTAGTCGCCTGACGTTTTAAGCCCGCTTTCCGTTTCTGCTTTCGCAGCAACGGGGCGGGCTTAAACTTCTATTGTGAGCTTTTCCATGAATTCGACGCCGACGCGGGGACTGGCCACAGGTGAGTCCGGCCAGTCCACCCCGCGCGTTCCGGCGTGGGGGCTGGGACTGTTCATCCTCACGGTCACCGCCAGCACGCTGTGGCCCTTCTGGTGGGGCCTCATCCCGTCCCGGGATCGGGCCTTCATGCTCCGCGACATGATGGTGCCCTTCAGCCTCACTACCAATGACCTAGTACTCGGCAAGGCGGACTATGCGCCGCGGGCGCTGCCGCAGGACGCGATCCTCGCGGTCTTCTCGCCCATCATCCCCTCGACCACGTTGGCGGCGGCTTTGGTGCTGATCGCGGCAGCCTGCGGAATCCTTGGCGCGGTGAAGATGGCCCGCGACATGGCGGGCGCCCACCGGGCCACCCAGCTGGTGTGCGGGCTGTTCGTGGTGTGGAACCCGTATGTCATCGAGCGGCTGCTGCAGGGTCAGTGGTCGCTAGCACTGGCGGTAATGCTGCTACCCGCGATCTCCTACTGTGCGGCGACAGGATTCCGGGGCCCCCAGGTGCTACTAATCAGCCTCGCTGGATTGACCCCGGCCGGGCTGGTGTTGGGCGCGCTCGTCGCCCTGGTCTTTAGCCCGACGGCGCGTTCCCGCGCCCTGGTGCTGCTCACCAGCCTCGCCCTGGCAAGCCCCTGGCTGCTGGTGACCCTGCTCAACGGCACGCCCTCTCGGTCTTCGGCCAGCAGCGCGGAGGCATTCGCGGTGGGCCCGGATGGCCCGCTGGGCACGGTGGTCTCGGTGCTGGGGCTGGGTGGTATCTGGAACGCCGGCGCGATCCCTCCCTCCCGGGGCCTGCTTGGCGCGCTGGCGGGGCTCGCGCTCTTCCTTTTCGCGGCGTGGGGCATCGCGGAGCTGTGGCGCGTGTACCGGGGCGTTGCGGTGCTCACCGCTGCGGCCTTCTCGGTCCCCCTGCTGCTCGCAACACCGGTTGGGCTGGCCCTGATGCGCTTTCTGGTGGCGCATGTCCCGGGGGCGGCACTATTCCGCGATACTCACAAGCTCGTGGGGCTGGCTTTGCCGGGCCTGATCCTGCTGCTGGCCGTAGGTCTGGAGCGGTTGCGACAGCGCGCGGTATCCACCAGCAAGGGGCTCTCCCCCGCCGGCGCCCGACTGATGGGCGGGGTCGCACCCCTAGCCGTCGGCACACTGGTCATCGCTACCGTGCCTGGTTATCCCGCGGACGTCGCCCCCACCGCCCCGCAGCGTATTTCGCCGGCATGGGCGAGCTTCGCGGAGACGATCTCTGGGGTGCCACGGACCAAGATTCTGCTCTTCCCTCCCGGCAATTACCGCCTGCGTGAGGACGGCGAACCGACCCTCACCCCGGCGTTGAAGATGCTGCCTGGTCAGCCGCTGGATCCGCAGTTCCTCATCGTGGATGGCAAGATCGTCGACGGCGATCGGGATACGATCCGGCTTATCAAAGACACGATGGCGGGCCGGGACACGCTGGCAGCCAGCGGTGTGGGCTGGGTGATCGCCGACCGGCCGCTGATGCGCGGCGACGAGAAATACCAACAGCTCGACGAGCTGCTGGAGGCGTATCCGATGGTCGACGAAGTCGAGGGCATGCAGCTCTACCGCATCCCGCAGCCGCACGGGGCTGGCAGCAAGCAGCCCTCCACGCCCGCGGTGGCGGGCATGGTCTTGTACTGGATCACCCAGCTGGGCGCGCTGGGCGCGGGCTTATGGTCACTGGGCCGGGCGTGGCGAGACGGGCGCCGGCGCGCCCTGGCCGCCGAGATCTCCAGCTAGTGCTGCCCTTCGGCCTTCCGGGGCTTCGCCACCTGCTGCAGCAGCTCCTCCCAGGCCCGGCCGGTGTTTTCCCAGGAGTACTGGGCTGCCCGCCGCTCGGCGGCCTGCCCCATGCGCCGGCAGAGGGCGGGGTCGTCCAGCAAGTGTTCGACGGCGTTGATCAGCCCGCCCGGGGAGGTGGCCAGCAGGCCGGTTTCCTCGTCGACGATGGAGTCCCGCAGACCTGCGGAAGATTCGTAACCCACGGTGGGCACCCCGTGCTGGGCTGCCTCGATCACCGCGAGCCCCCAGCCTTCCTTGCGGGAGGGCATGACGTGGATGCTGGCGCGCTGCAGGATGCGGTGCTTGAGTTCCTCGCTGACGTAGCCGTGGAAGACCACCTTGCCGTCTACCCCCAGCTCCTGGGCGTATCGGCGCAGGTTCTCCGACCACCAGCCATCGCCAATGACGTCTAGGCGCAGGTTGGGGTGGCTCCGCTGCAGGGCGGCGAGGCAGTCGAGGGCGTGCTCGATCTGCTTGTGCGGCACCAGTCGGGATAGCGCGACCAGGTAGACGGGCTTGTCCTCCCCCTCCTGGGCGCTGTGCCCGCGCGCGGCCTCGGGCACCGGTTCGATGCCATTGCGGATGATCGTGAAATTTTCGGCCGGCACGCCCAGCTTGGCGAATTCTTCTGCCGAGGGTTGCGAGACCGTGACCCAGCGGTTGCGGCGGTGGATCAGCGGGGAGATCTTGGATTCCACGAGCCAGCCGATCCGGGAGAGCACCGGGCCTGCGACGGACCACTGCTCGCGGTGGCAGTGGTGGGTGAGCACCACGGTGGGGGCGCCGGCGACGAGGGAGGCGAAGAAGGGCACACCGTTTTGGGTATCGACGACCACGTCCGGGGTTCCCATCTTGCCGATCGCGCCGACCCGCAGGCCGAGCCGGGCCGCCAGCAGCGCCAGCAGCGCGCGGGGGTAGACGCTCAAGTTTCCCCCGGCGCGGGAGAACTTCAGCCAGTATCCGCCGCGCTGGACGTGCTCGGTTTTCTTCGCTCCCGGGTAGTAAGCGGTGCGGTAAATCACCTCGTGACCTTGGGAGGCGAGGTACTGCCCCACCTGTTCGAGGTAGCGCTCCGAACCACCGCCCTCCGGGTGGTTGGTGTCGCGCCAGCACAGCAAAATTACTTTCAGGGAACGACTCATTGTGCATCACACCCTACCCGGATTCACCCCCAAGCACTTCTGGTTATGTCACAATTCCTTCCATGACTTCCGTGCACCCCGCCCGGCGATTCTTCCGCCGCGTCAGCACTACCCTCACCGCCCCCGCGGGCAATTCCGCCCTGCGCTTTTGGCGCCCGAAAGCCAGCCTGCGGCGCGCGGTGGGCCTGCTTTCGGACTTCCGCTACGAGCAGACTCGTCCCGACATCTTCTACGGCCACCTCGCCGAGGACACGGTGGGGCTCATCGAGGCCCTGTGGCGCGGCGCGACGGGACGGGAGCTCGCTGGCTCCAAGATTTTGGACGTCGGTGGCGGGCCTGGTTACTTCGGTGTCGCCTTCGGCGGCGCGGGCGCGGAGTACGTCACCTGCGAACCGGACGTGGGCGAGATGGCGGCCGCGGGCATCACCCTGGCCTCCTCGGTGCGGGGCTCCGGGATGGAGCTGCCGTTTATCGACGAGGCCTTCGACATCACCTATTCCTCCAATGTCGCCGAGCACGTGCCGGAGCCCTGGGTGATGGCCGACGAGATGCTGCGCGTCACGAAACCGGGCGGGGTGATGATCTACAGCTACACGGTGTGGCTCGGCCCCTTCGGTGGGCACGAGACCGGGTTGTGGGAGCACTACGTGGGTGGGGAGTTCGCGGCACAGCGTTATGAGAAGAAGATGGGTAAGCCGCCGAAGAATCGCTGGGGCGAGTCGCTGTTCAACGTCTCCGCGGCCGATGGCCTGCGATACGGGCAACGCATTGCCGCCGCAGGCGGCGCGGAGTTGGTAGCGGCGTTCCCGCGCTATCACCCCTGGTGGGCATGGTGGATGGTGCGGGTTCCGCTGCTGCGGGAGTTCGCGGTATCCAACCTGGTTCTGGTGTTCCGGAAGTCCTAAGTGGCAGCACCCCGGGGAGGCGGGAACTGACGTCCTAAAAAGAAGAGAATAAAAGTACAACTATCGGCTCGAAATAGATTAGAGTGATGCAGGACACATTTCTCGAACGATAGGAACCAAAGGACTGTCATGACGAGTAACTCTGGCGCCCCTGAGGCCTTCATCTACGACGCCGTCCGGACGCCCCGCGGAAAGGGCAAGCCCGGCGGATCCCTGCACACCGTCAAGCCGGTCAGCCTGCTCAGCGGGCTGATCGAGGCCATCCTGGAGCGCAACCCGGGCCTGGACCCGGCGCGCATCAACGATGTCATCGCGGGCTGCGTGACCCCCGTCGGCGACCAGGGCATGGACATCGCCCGCACCGCGGCCCTCAACGCCGGCCTGCCGTACTCCGCGACCGGACTGCAGATCAACCGCTACTGCGCATCCGGCCTGACCGCCCTCAACCTCGCCGCGCAGAAGGTGCGTTCCGGCTGGGATGAGCTCGTCTTCGCTGGTGGCGTGGAGTCCATGTCCCGCGTGCCGATGGGTTCCGATGGTGGCGCCCTCGCCCTCGACCCGGAGTCCAACTTCTACAACGACTTCATCCCGCAGGGCATCTCCGCGGACATCATCGCCAGCCTCGACGGAATGACCCGCGAGGACCTCGACGCCTTCGCCGCCCGCTCCCACGAGCGCGCCGCCAAGGCCTGGGAGGAGGGCCGCTTCGACCGCACCGTCGTCCCGGTCAAGGACCAGAACGGCCAGGTGCTGCTGGACCGCGACGAGACCATCCGTCAGGGCACCACCGTGGAGTCCCTCTCCGGCCTGCGTCCGGCCTTCGCCATGATCGGCGACCAGGGTGGCTTCGACGCCGTCGCACAGACGAAGTACCCGCAGCTCGAGCGCATCAACCACCTGCACCACGCTGGTAACTCCTCCGGCATCGTTGACGGCGCAGCCCTGCTGGCCATCGGCTCCGAGAAGGCCGGTCAGGAGATGGACCTCGAGCCACGCGCTCGCGTCGTCTCCGTCGCCACCACCGGCGTGGAGCCGACCATCATGCTCACCGCACCGGCACCGGCCTCCCGCGCTGCGCTGGCCAAGGCTGGTCTGAAGCCGGAGGACATCGACGTCTGGGAGATCAACGAGGCATTCTCCTCCGTCGTCCTGCGCGCGCAGCGCGAGCTGAACATCCCGGATGAGAAGCTCAACATCAGCGGTGGTGCGATCGCCATGGGCCACCCGCTGGGCGCGACCGGCGCGATCATCACCGGTAACGCGGTCGACGAGCTGCACCGCACCGGCGGCCGCTACGCGCTGATCACCCTGTGCGTCGCAGCCGGCATGGGCGTGGCCACCATCATCGAGCGCGTCTAAGCGATCGACACCCGACAGTTCAAGCACTGCAGCCGCTTTAAGCACTGAAGCCACTCAGCGCTGAAGAGCACTGCCTCACTGCAAGATTCGAATACAGGAGAATCAATGAGCAACAACATGTTCGCGTGGGATGTCGACGCCGATGGCATCCTCACCCTGACGATGGATGACCCGAACGCTCCGGTCAACACCATGAACACCACCTTCCAGGACGACCTCACCGCCACCGTGGCGAAGGTCAAGGAGGCCGTCGAGGCCGGCGAGGTCAAGGGTGTTGTGATCGCTTCCGCGAAGAAGACCTTCTTCGCCGGCGGCGATATCAAGGCCATGATCCAGGCCACCCCGGCGGATGCCGCCGAGCTGACCCAGCAGATCGACCAGATGAAGGCCGACCTGCGTGCCCTGGAGACCCTGGGCGTGCCGGTCGCAGCAGCCATCAACGGCACCGCGCTCGGCGGAGGCCTCGAGCTGGCTCTGGCCACCCACCACCGCGTGGCCTCCGACGCCAAGGGCCTGAAGGTCGGCCTGCCAGAGGTCACCCTCGGCCTGCTGCCGGGTGGTGGCGGCGTGACCCGCGTGACCCGCATGCTGGGCCTGCAGGACGCACTGATGAAGGTCCTGACCACCGGCCGCCAGTTCCGCGCCGAGGACGCACTGAAGACCGGCCTGATCGACGAGGTCGTGCCGGCCGATCAGCTGCTCGACGCCGCGAAGAAGTGGGTCAAGGAAAACCCGGATGCGAAGCAGCCGTGGGACACCGAGGGCTACAAGGTCCCGGGTGGCACCCCGACCAACCCGAAGCTGGCCGCGTTCCTGCCGTCCTTCCCGGCCAACGTCACCAAGCAGATCAAGGGCGCGCCGATGCCGGCGCCGAAGGCGATCCTCGCCGCAGCCGTCGAGGGTCTGCAGCTGAAGAACATCGAGGAGGCCACCCGCGTCGAGACCCGCTACTTCGTGGAGCTCGTCACCGGTTCCACCTCGAAGAACATGATGCAGGCCTTCTTCTTCGACCTGCAGTACTGCAACGGTGGTGGCTCCCGCCCGAAGGACGTGCCGCGTAAGCAGTTCAAGAAGCTGGGCATGGTCGGCGCCGGGATGATGGGTGCCGCCATCGCCTACGTCGCCGCGAAGGCCGGCATGGAGGTCGTCCTCAAGGACATCAAGCTGGAGGCAGCGGAGAAGGGCAAGGCCTACTCCGAGGGCCTGGAGGCCAAGGCGCTGAAGCGCGGCAAGACCACCGAAGAGAAGTCGAAGGCCCTGCTGGACCGGATCACCCCGTCCGTGGACTACGCCGACCTCTCCGACTGCGACATCGTCATCGAGGCGGTCTTCGAGAACACCGAGCTCAAGCACAAGGTCTGGGCAGAGATCGAGGCAGCGGTGCCGGAGGACTGCGTCCTGGGCTCCAACACCTCCACCCTGCCGATCACCGAGCTGGCTACCGGCGTGAAGCGCCCGAAGGACTTCATCGGTATCCACTTCTTCTCCCCGGTCGACAAGATGCCGCTGGTGGAGATCATCAAGGGCGAGGAGACCTCCGACGAGACCCTGGCTGCGGCCCTGGACTTCACCGGCCAGATCCGCAAGACCCCGATCGTCGTCAACGACTCCCGTGGCTTCTACACCTCCCGCGTCATCAGCTTCTTCCTCAACGAGGCGATGCGCATGCTGGCCGAGGGCATCGACCCGGCCGTCATCGAGGCAGCTGGCCGCCAGGCTGGTTACCCGGCACCGCCGCTGCAGCTGCAGGATGAGCTGAACCTGAAGCTGGCCCGCAAGATCGGCGCCGAGACGAAGGCCGCGCAGGAGGCCGCCGGCATCTCCGTGGACGACGGTGGCGTCACCGAGATCGTCGACAAGATGCTGGACGTCTACGACCGCCCGGGCAAGCTCGAGGGCAAGGGCTTCTACGAGTACAACGAGGAGGGCCGCCGCACGGGTCTGTGGCGCGGCCTGTGGGACGAGCTGGGCGGCGGGTCCGTCACCGTCCCGGACGCCGAGTCCGCGACCGCCGGCCACGGCCTGGAGTCCATCTCCGCCGAGGGCCCGGTGCTGGTCGACCTGGTGGAGCGCATGCTCTTCGCCGAGGCTCTGGAGACCCAGAAGTGCATCGACGAGGGCGTGCTGATGTCCGACGCGGACGCCAACATCGGCTCCATCATGGGCATCGGCTTCCCGGCCTGGACCGGCGGTACCCGCCAGTACATCAAGAACTACGCTCGCCCGGCCGCCGCTGCGCTGCCGGAGGGCAAGAAGGCTGATGTGGACGGCGGGGATTACCCGACCACCGGCGTGGCTGGCTTCGTCGCCCGCGCCGAGGAGCTGGCCGCGAAGTACGGCGAGCGCTTCACCCCGCTGGACTCCCTGAAGAGCTAGCAGGTGGGTGCGGGGAGCTCTTCAGGACTTCCCGCGACCAGCCCTCTGGTACTCCTCTGGTACTACCAGGGCACGGCTAAAGCCCCGGCCCTGTCACTGAGAATGATTCAGTGGCAGGGCCGGGGCTTCGTTGTGCTTGGCTCCGGTTGGGCTGGTGCCGGTTGAGTTGATTCCGGTTGGGCTGGTGCGGGGCGGCGGAGAGCTGCCGCCCGCCTTATCCCTAACGTCGGGCGCTAGCGCTGAGCTCTGCTAGCTCCAGCACCGTGAGTTCTAGCGGCCGCGACGGGTCAGGGCCACCAGGGCCACGGCCAGCACCACGAGCACGCCCGCGCCGATCAGGAACCAATTGATGGAGCTATCCTCCTCAGCGGCCGCCTGCTCGGTCTCCTTCGGCTCCTCGGCCTTCTCGCTCTCCTCGATCTCCGTGTCATTGGAGACCTTCTCGAAGCTCGGGCCGGGGATCTTCTCCCCCACCAGCTCGGTGGTGAGCTCGTAGGTGGCGGTGGCGTTCTTCTCCTTGCTGATGTCGCGGTTAGCACCAGCTTTGAGGCTCTTGTTCAGGAAAATGACGATGTACTGCTCGCCGTCCAGCCAGGCCTTCTGGGATTCGACGTCACTCGGTTGTTCCTTCCCGTCACCCACCATGTTGCGGTAGTTCACGCGCACGGGGTTACCGAAGGCCTTGGAATCACCCTCCCGGACGTGCACGCTCTCCGCGATCGCTGCCTTCTGGCGGGCGGAGTTGAGGACGTTGATGTCCAGCTGCTTGATCTCTGCGTAGTGGTCCCTCGGTGGCTCGCTGGTGACCTTGATTCCGCCGCGGAGCTGCTGGCCGTAGTCGGTCTTGATCTTGTAGACGTGAGCCTCGCCCGGGACGATGTCCGCGCTGACGGTTTCCTTGGCGTCCGGGTTCAGCTCGGTGGCGTTGTCGAACCATGCGCCTGGTGTCACCTTGCGGGGCTTGCCGGCAGCGCTCGGCTCCTTGCGGTTCTCGACCTTATCCACCGCGAAGGGTTCCGGAACCTCAGAGAGGTCCTCGTTCGGCAGGCGCTTAATCGAGACCTCAGCCGGGATCTCCTTGCCCTTATAAGGGCCACTTTTGCGCACCACCTTGAAGCGGAAGTCCCCGGCGGGGCAGTCCTCGCCGGCCTGCTGTGTGGTCCACGAAGCGAAGAAAGGGCCGTTGGAGTCAATGATTCCGACATCGTTGTCGTTAGCGAGGTAGCACAGAGGCTCGTCGACCTCGACCTTGACCGAGAAGTTCTTACCGAAGCCGATCTCGCTGCCCTGGGACGGCGGCGGCATCGTAGCCACACCGATCGCGAGGCGCTCGCCCTCTGCAATGGGGGTGCTGAAGTACTCGGCGCCGTCCTCGTCATTCTTCGCGCCGCCGGACTTTTCACGCAGCGGGGTGGAGAAGAGCTCGACGTCTTCCGGGACCTCGGTGGCGGACGCGGCGTCGTCCCTGCCCTTAATTTCCGGGGCGTTGGACTCCGCGGTCTGGGCGGTGCGGGTCGCCAGAACCTTCATGGACTCGGCGAGGGACTCGGAGTCCTTAGCGTCCAGGTACTCGCCGCCACCGGCCTCGGCGATGCACTGCAGCTCCTTGCGGGCAGCTGGGTCGACCAGGAAGCCGACGGTGTTGATGGTCAGGTCGATGCCCTGCTTGTGCAGGTCCTTTGCGACATCGCAGACCGGTGGCGGGGCGCAGGTGTCCTCGCCGTCGGAGACCAGAACGATGGAGCGCTCGCCCTCGTTGGGCAACTCCTTGGCGGCCTGCTTCAGGGCCGGGCCCATGGGAGTGTGGCCGGAGGCGTTGACCTTGTCCACCTCGCCCGGGATCTTGCCCGCGTTGCCCTTGCCCACGGGCAGCAAGGTGGTGACGTCCTTACAGCCGGCCTCCCGCTCCTCCGGGGAATTGCCTACCTTGGTGCCATAGACCATGAACCCCAGCTCGGAGTCCTTGGAGACAGAGCGGGAGAAGTTCTTGGACGCCTCCTTCGCCGCGTCCAGGCGGGTCTGGCCGTCCGCGTCACGGGCCATCATGGAGCCGGATGCGTCGAGGATCAGCATGGTCGGCGGAATGTCTTTGGCTTCCGCCGCGGCCTGGGGGTGCCCGAAGGGGACAACGACCCCGGCTAGAGACAGCAACAGCGCGATGGCGACGGCCATCGCGCTGCGGTGCTTCATGTTGCTACGCAGGTTCACGCTGCTGTGCAGTGTGGCGCTGCTGCGTGCCCGGCCAGCATGGCCGGGGTTACGCTCGGGGCGGGTCGTTGCTGCGGGGGCCAGGCTGGCTTCCCGTGGCGTTGCGTGCTGGTGTCTCGCTCGCATGTGGTTGCTTCCTTCCCTTACTTTGGTTTCCAAAGTTAGCAGGAAGCAGCCGCCCACCCCTGGGGTTTTTATTTAGTTTTTCGGTGCCGTTAGCGGACTATTCACCCTTCTTGACGGTGATCGTCCAGCCAGCCTCGTCGGTCTGCTCGAAGTTCGTCACCTCGTGACCGTCAGTGGCCGCCCAGCGCGGGATGGCGTCGGTGGCCTGGGTGCAGTCAAAGTCGATCTGCAGGGAGTCGCCGACCTGAAGCTGTGCGATGGCAGCCTTGGCGTCGATCAGTGGGAAGGGGCAGACCGCGCCGAGGGAGTCCAGCTTGTAGGTACGGTCCCCGACCAGCTCCAGGCCGGTCGTGGTGCCGGTGTTTTCGGACGTCGACCCGGCGGCCGTCGCAATCTGAGGACGCTCCAGGAGGGCCACGCCGGTGGTCTGGAAGCCGTACTGCGCGCCAGCGGACTGCAGGTCGGCAGCCTCTGCGGACTGCACGGCCGGAGCGGCGACGGTCGGTGCGGCATCAGCCTTCGGGGCGTCCTGCGTCGACTGTGCGCTCTGGCCCGGGACGGCGTCGGTGGGCTTGAGCCACAGCTTGGCTGCCGCCCAGATGCCGATGGAGATGAACAGCAGCGCAACCCAGCCCTGGTAGCTGAACAGGGAGGTCTGGACCATGCCGTTGCCGACGGTGCAGCCACCGGCGGCGGAGGCGCCGACACCCATCAGGATGCCGCCGACGACGGAGCGCACGGCCTGGGTAGCGGACGGCAGGCGCAGGCGGAACTCGCCGGAGGCCTTGGCGGCAAAGAATGCGCCGACCAGCAGGCCGAGGACCAGCAGCACGCCCCAGTCGACGGTGTCCTCACCGCTGATGAGGAACTTGGAGAGGTTGGAGGACGGGCTGGTGATGCCGAGGCCGTCGTTGCGGCCGGTGGCGGCGGAGAGTGGCCAGGCGATCACGCCGAGCACGCCGATGATGGCTGCGGTTGGGTAGAAGTGCCAGGGCTTTTCCGCGAGGATGTGCGCCAGGCCGGCCTTCTTCGGCTTCAGGGTGGCCATCTTCGGGGCCGCTGCCTCTTCGGCGAGGAAGTGGCGGGTCAGGAAGGCCACGCCGATGGCGAATGGGATCACCAGCCACCAGACGGAAACCCCCAGGGAGGCGTTAATGGTGGTCAGCGGCAGGGTCCAGCTGCGCAGGCCTTCGTTGAGGAAGTTCAGCGCGCCGCCCTTCATGGCGGCGGCGCTACCCGCGTAAAAGACGAGCGCCAGCCAGGAGCCGATGAGCCCCTCTGCCGAGCGGTACCAGGTACCGGAGGCGCAGCCGCCGGCGAGCACGATGCCCGCACCGAAGAGGAAGCCGCCCAGGGTCACGGCCAGCGGGGCGAATTCCTTGTAATCCGGGGTGATCACCCCAGCGGTGGTCAACGCCGCCAACCCCACAGCGTGGACGGCGATGACGATAAGCAGGGCGGTGAAGCCGCGCCATGTCTTGTTGAGGAAGATATCGCGGATCATGCCGGTGACGCAGAACCTGCCGCGTTGCATAACCCATCCGAGTACCACGCCGAGCGCGAGGCCGGTGATGACCATGTGTCTCTCTTTTCTGTCAGTAATGAACCGATCTGTCTATGTATGGCCGAGAACATTAGTGCCCCGCCGGAAGTTTGTAAAGCGTAAAACGTACCGACCTGTCTAGTTTTCACCCCATAGACATCATTCACGCAGGTAACCCGGCATAACTTTACCCCCATTGAAGAAGACCGAACGGTCTACAACTCGCCCCTTCCTCCACCAAGCACTGACTGATACCCATTTACTAGCTCCCGCATCAACCCGCTCACCTCACCCCACTGATCCGTTTTGCAGAGTTTGATGTCGCTTTTCCGCCAATTTCCGGCATCAAACTCTGCAAAACGCGCACGGCGGCCATATGACGGGACTCGCGTGGCGGCGCCGCACACACTGCTCGCGCGGCAGGCACACGACACTGGCGGAGCATCCGCCGCACCCCCGCTGCGCTACGCGACAACCCAGCCACCCCTCCGACCCGCAATGCAGTGACACGCCCAGAGCTCCAAAGTGAAGACCTTTATAGCCCGCGCCTATTGGGGCTTGAATAATTAAAAGGTTCTGCTATATTAATGGACAGAAGCTACGGCAGCGAAGTCCGCCGCAGCTAGGTACCCTTAAATAGTGAATGCCCACCCCGGGAATTCCGCAGGCCACCACCGGCCTGTGCGCCCGGTCACCACAGGGCAGACAATTCAAGCGACAAAGCAGGAAGGAAGTTCATATGTCTCTGATCAACACTGAGATTCTGGATTTCAAGAACCCGGTTTTCCACAACGGTGAGTTCTCCGAGGTCAGCAAGGACGACGTCCTCGGCAAGTGGTCCGTCTTCTTCTTCTACCCAGGCGACTTCACCTTCGTCTGCCCGACCGAGCTCGGCGACCTCGCAGACCACTACGAGGAGCTGCAGAAGATGGGCGTCGAGGTTTACGGTGTCTCCACCGACTCCCACTTCGTCCACAAGGCTTGGCACGAGTCCTCCGAGGAGGTCGGCAAGGTCAACTACCCGATGATCGGCGACTCCAACGGCGACCTGACCCGCAACTTCCAGAACATGCGCGAGGGCGTCGGCCAGGCCGACCGCGCGACCTTCCTGGTCGACCCGCAGGGCATCATCCAGTACATCGAGCAGACCGCCGAGGGCATCGGCCGCGACGCTTCCGAGCTGGTCCGCAAGATCAAGGCTGCCCAGTACGTCGCTGAGCACCCAGGCGAGGTCTGCCCGGCGAAGTGGGAAGAGGGCCAGGACACCCTGACCCCGGGCATCGACCTGGTTGGCAAGATCTAGCCTTTAGCTTCCAGATCTTTTAAGCGGCTCAAGCTCGCAGCCGCGAATGCTAAGGGCGGGCGGGCTCACTGCCCGCCCGCCCTTTCCCCTTATCTGTCGCTTCGCGCCACACGCCCGAGCCACCCCATAAAGCACTCATAAATCACCGCCCATACCGGCCCCGCACTACACACACGCCTTGAAGGAGGCAGCTAACCATGGCCAAGAAGCTCCTAGACGACAACCTGAAGTCCCAGCTCAGCCAGCTGGTCGACCGCATCACCGAGAAGGTCGAGCTCGTTTACTCCCTCGACGACCGCAGCCAGTCCGCAGACCTCAAGCAGCTGCTCGAGGACATCGCGGCACTCTCCGATAACATCACCGCCCGCCAGGACGACGAGCTTCACGAGCGCAAGCCTTCCTTCACCATTCAGCGTGCAGGCAGCGACATCGGCGTGAGCTTCGCGGGCATCCCGATGGGCCACGAGTTCAGCTCCCTGGTGCTGGCGCTCCTCCAGGTCGGCGGTAACCCGATCAAGGAAGAGCAGGACCTCATCGACCAGGTCGCAGCCCTGGACGGGGACTTCGAGTTCACGACCTACATGTCCCTGACCTGCCAGAACTGCCCGACCGTGGTGCAGGCGCTGAACGCGATGTCCGTCATCAACCCGCGGATCAAGCACACCGCGGTGGAGGGCTCCCTCTTCCAGGACGAGGTCAACGAGAAGGGCATCCAGGCCGTCCCGACCGTCTACCTCAACGGCGAGGAGTTCGCCTCCGGCCGCATGGACATCCAGGACTTCGTCGCCCGCCTCGACGACGGCCACGCCGAGCGCGAAGCCGCGAAGCTCAACGAGAAGGAGCCCTACGACGTCCTCGTCGTCGGCCAGGGCCCGGCTGGTGCGACCGCCGCGATCTACGTCGCCCGCAAGGGGCTGCGCGTCGGCATCGTCGGTGAGCGCTTCGGTGGCCAGGTGCTGGATACCCAGTCCATCGAGAACTACAGCTCCGTCCCGGAGACCGACGGTCCGACCTTCGCCGCGAACCTCGAGGCACACGTCAACGACTACGAGATCGACGTCATCAAGGCACAGTCCGCAACCGGCCTGACCCCGGGCAAGGACGGCGAGCTCAGCACCGTCCACTTCGGTGAGAACGCCTCCCTCAAGGCCCGCGAGGTCATCGTCGCCACGGGCGCGAACTGGCGCCTCATGGGTGTTCCGGGCGAGGATGAGTACCGCAACAAGGGTGTCTCCTTCTGCCCGCACTGCGACGGCCCGCTGTTCAAGGGCAAGGACATCGCCGTCATCGGTGGCGGTAACTCCGGCGTCGAGGCCGCCATCGACCTGGCCGGTGTGGTCAACCACCTCACCGTCCTGGAGTTCGCAGACACCTGCCGCGCCGACGATGTCCTCATGGACACCCTGCGCAGCCTGAAGAACGTCGACATCGTCACCTCCGCCGCGACGAAGGAGATCATCGGCGACGGCAAGGAGGTCACGGGTCTGAAGTACGAGGACCGCACCACCGGTGAGGTCAAGACCCTCGAGCTCTCCGGCCTGTTCATCCAGATCGGCCTGCTGCCGAACACCAAGTGGCTGGAGGGCTCCGGCGTGGAGCTGAACCAGATGGGCGAGATCGTCATCGACGCCAAGGGCAAGACCAATGTGCCGGGCGTTTACGGCGCTGGCGACTGCGCCACCGTGCCGTACAAGCAGATCGTGATCGCCACGGGCACCGGCGCCACCGCCGGCCTGTCCGCCTGGGAGCACAACGCGATCGGCTAATGCTCCGCCGCTAAGCCCTACCCCGGGCTGCTAAGCATCCGCCCCGGCCCCACCGCGATGGTGGCGCCGGGGGGTTGCTCTTTCTACAGGTGGGCGTGCTGGGCTCTGCCTTCGACGACTGGGCAGACGAACATCTGCTGGCGAAGCCACATCCAGGGATGGTCTCGCCAAGAGCCACCGCCGTGCCCGCAGCAAGCCCCCCTATAACACGAGAAAACGGCCCCCACCCAGTGGGCGGGAGCCGTCGTTCTTGCGAAGGCTTCTAGGCGCTTACTTGGCAGCCTCGATGCGCTGCTTCAGCGCCTCGTGCTGCTCCCAGACCTCGGCCGGAACCTTCGGGCCCAGGAACTTCAGCCACTCCTCGTTGGAGGCCACGTCGCGGTCCCACTCCTCCGGGTGGACGCTCAGCGCCTCGCGGATGTCCTCCTCCGGCTCGGAGAGACCCTCGGTGTCGAGGTCCTCGTAGCGAGCGGTGTAGCCAACCACGGTCTCATCGGCCTCGACGCGGCCCTCGATGCGGTCGACGATCCACTTCAGGACGCGGGAGTTCTCGCCGAAGCCCGGCCACAGGAAGCGGCCGTCCTCGCCGCGGCGGAACCAGTTGACCAGGAAGACCTCTGGCATCTTGTCGCCGCCCTTTTCGCCCATGTTGATCCAGTGCTGCAGGTAGTCACCGGCGTTGTAGCCGATGAACGGCAGCATGGCCATCGGGTCGTGACGCAGGGAGCCCACCGCTGCCTCGGCTGCAGCGGCGGTCTGGCCGGAAGCCATCGTCGCGCCGATGAAGGTGGCGTGGTTCCAGTCGCGGGCCTGGGTCACCAGCGGGACGGTGTCCGCGCGGCGGCCACCGAACAGGATCGCGGAGACCGGCACGCCGCGGTGGTCGTCGTACTCCGGTGCCGCGGTCGGGCACTGGGAGATCGGCGAGCAGTAGCGGGAGTTCGGGTGAGCGGCCTTGTCCTCGGACTCCGGGGTCCACTCGTTGCCCAGCCAGTCGATGAGGTGCTCCGGCTTGTTCTCCAGGCCCTCCCACCAGACGTTCTTGTCGTCGGTCAGGCCGACGTTGGTGTACAGGGTGTTGCCCGGCTCCATGGTCTTCATCGCGACCGGGTTGGAGGCGTAGTTGGTGCCCGGTGCCACGCCGAAGAAGCCGTTCTCCGGGTTCACGGCGTACAGGCGGCCGTCCTCGCCGAAGCGCAGCCACGCGATGTCGTCACCGACGACCTCCGCTCGCCAGCCCGGGATCGTCGGCTGCAGCATCGCCAGGTTGGTCTTACCGCAGGCAGACGGGAAGGCGGCACAGATGTAGTACGCCTTATCCTCCGGGCTGATCAGCTTCAGGATCAGCATGTGCTCGGCCATCCACCCCTCGTCGCGGCCCATGACGGTCGCGATGCGCAGGGCGTAGCACTTCTTGGCCAGGATGGCGTTGCCGCCGTAGCCGGAGCCGTAGGACCAGATCTCGCGGTCCTCCGGGAAGTGGGTGATGTACTTCGTGTCATTGCACGGCCACGGGACGTCCTTCTCGCCCGGCTCCAGCGGAGCGCCGACACTGTGCCAGCCCTTGACGAACTGACCGGTCTCGTCGATCTTCGCCAGAGCCTCTGCACCCATGCGGGTCATGATGCGCATGGACATCACGACGTAGGCGGAGTCGGTGAGCTCGATGCCCAGCTTCGGCTCCGGGTCAGAGATCGGGCCCATGCAGAACGGGACGACGTACATCGTGCGGCCGCGCATGGAGCCGGAGAAGTGCTGGCGCATCTCCTCGCGCATCTTCTCTGGCTCGACCCAGTTATTGGTCGGGCCGGCGTCCTCCTCCTTCTCGGAGCAGATGAAGGTGCGGGACTCGACGCGAGCCACGTCGGCCGGGTTGGAGCGTGCGAGGAAGCTATTCGGCTGTGCCTCCTCGTCCAGCTTGATGAGGGTGCCTCCCTCGACTAGCTGCTCGGCTAGCCGGTTCCATTCCTCGTCGGAGCCGTCACAAAATACGACGGAGTCCGGCTGGAACAGCTCTACGGATTCTTCGATCCAGTCCAGCAGCTCCTGGTTCTTGGTGGGTGCCTCGCCGACAAGCCCTCGGATGGTCATCGAATATTTTCCTTACGCTCGGCTATTTCTCTGGCTCAACACTATCGGTTCTGAGAGCGGATGTGGGGACCAGACTCACGGATCAGCCGGAATTGCCCACCTTTGTGTGGACTACTCCAACCGAGTCTGCGTCCCCTGCCCCGACGCACAGATTCGCGTCGCAGGCGCTGAGGTGCTCATTCGTGCTGATGAGTGCTGATGCGCAGAGTTTTTCTTCACCCCCCACACTAGCCCCACTCCCCCCGGTCCACACATTCCCAGCGCCCGGCATCCCAGGTTTTGCTCACCTCATTGGGGGTGGATTCGGCCACCCCCTCCACAGGCTCACTCACTTGTTGCCCGTTTTCTTTCGCATCCGCCGCCCCATCAGGACGCCAGGCTGTCCACTTGCCGTCGTAGGAGACGTTGCTGACGTAGTCCACGTGCCCGTCACCGTCCAGGTCAGAGACCGTGGTGACGCCGTCCTCGCCGGTGAATGTCGCGGAGTCTAAACCCTGCGGATTGGGGATGGCATACTCCGAGCCACCAACGGAGAAGACCATGTCCTGCCTGCCCGTGGCGTCCGGTTCCACCGGTAGATGGGAAAAGATATCGCCAAGAAAATCCATGCCTTATACCCCCGTTCGCAGCGTCAGCTGCTCAGCTACCCGCGGAATGTTCATGCGGGTGATCGTCTCTGTAACTTGTGCGCTCCAGGCTTCCTGGAGCAGGCGGAAGTCCGCCTCTCGTTGAGCCTGGTCGATAGCCCGCTGCTGCGCGCTGAGCCGGAACCATCCCAGCGCCACCGCCGCGAGCAGCCCCAGGCTGAGCCCCAACCACGGGTAGCCCGCCAGCCGACCCACCGCGAACAGCAGGCCGACCGCGCCCAGCACCCCAGCTGCCAGGGTGGCCAGTTGCGCGGCACGGCCGGGCACTTCCACCGGTTTGGCGGCCGGCGGAAGCGCGGTATCCACCGGTGGGCAGAGGATCCCTTGACTTAAGACCGCCACCCGCAGCTCCGCCAGGAATCGCCGGTGAGCTAGCTCGCGACCGCCCGAGCCAGCTTCCCCCAGGTCTGCGGCGGAGCACCCCTCTCGGATGAAGCGCTGCATCCGCAGCCGGATCGCCACGCGGACCTGTTCGAGGCGCTGTTGATCCGCCCGGCGCGCCGCCAGCTCCCACTGCTTGGCGTCCACGTAGAGCCGGTCGATCAACCGCTGTAGGCCGGCGATGTCCTGGGAGCCAAGAACATGGACCCCTGGGATGTTGGGCCAGCGGTGGTCGCTGAGCACCGCGACCACCCCGATGTTGCGGGCGACCGCCCGGACGATCTCCACGGCCTCCTCGGTGGGTTCCCCCGCGACAGCGACGACCCCGTCGATGTCCTTCCCAGGCCCCGCCCCCGGCACCGCCCGCACCCCGGTGAGCTGCTCGGCGACCTTCTTCGCCTCGGCCTCGTCCGGGCCGATCACGGCAATAGTCTTCATCTTTCCCCCATTTCCCCGGGCTTGTCCCGGGCTCTCCCCCATCGCCTTAGGCCCCGGGCGACGTACCCCACGCCGAAACTCCCGGAAAACCAGACCATCTGCAAGAATGATGACGATGACTAGCTCCAATAATTCCCCACAGGACGACCACCAGCAAGCCCTTTCGGAAGAAAACTCCGCACCGGCGACGGAAGTTACCGGAGGCACCGGCAGGCGCCCACTTCAGACGGTGTTCAACGACGGCCGCGACTACCCACGGCTATCCAGCTTCGCCTTCCGCCGCGGCACGCTCACCGATAACCAGGAGGCCACCTGGGAAGCCAACTGGCCGCGCCTAGGCAAGGAGCTCGACGAGCAGGTCAACGAGCAGTACATCGACCTGGATGAATGGTTCGGCCGCCATGCAGACACGATCGTGGAGATCGGCTCCGGCACCGGCACCTCCACCGCCGCGATGGCCCCGCTGGAGACCGATAAGAACATCGTCGCCGTCGAGCTCTACCGCCCCGGCCTGGCCAAGCTCGTCGGTGCGGTCAGCCGCGAAGGGATCGAGAACATCCGCATGATCAAGGGCGACGGCGTGGAGGTGCTGCAGCGCATGTTCCGGCCCGAGTCCCTGGCCGGGGTGCGTATCTTCTTCCCGGACCCGTGGCCCAAGGCCCGCCACCACAAGCGCCGCATCGTGCAGACCGGCACGCTGCACCTCATCGCCAGCCGGCTGCGCCCGGGCGGCATCCTGCACATCGCCACCGATCACGCGGAGTACGCCGAGTGGATCGACGAGCTCGTGAACGCAGAGCCGCAGCTCGAATACATCGGTTGGCCCGAGGAGCTCGCCAGCGGAGCAGACGACGGGCGCGGCCACCTCGGCCAGTTGGTGGACCGCCAGCTGCTCACGAAGTTCGAGGACAAGGGCCTGCGCAAGGAGCACACTATTAAGGAATACCTGTGGACGAAGAAGTAGCCGCTCGTTAGTCTTCCCTGGGAAATAGCTCCTAGGGACGCGGGGTAACCGGTGGTAGTTTGGATTGATCCCTATTCCAGATTTTTCTTAAGTGGTTTTCTCACCGCTGACAACGTTTCATCACAATTTATCCCGCATATGACTAGTCCTTCTTCTTCCGGTTCCGGCACCACCGTCGGGGAGCAGCATCGCTCCTACGGTGCCGCCACCGAGACCCGCCCCACCCTCCTGTTGGTGTGGGATGCCCCGAATATCGACATGGGGCTGGGCGCGATCCTGGGGGCTCGCCCCACCGCCGCCCACCGTCCCCGCTTCGACGCGGTAGGCCGCTGGGTTATCGACGAAACCGAGCAGCTCAACGAGGACTTCGGGCTCAGCGGTGAGGAACTGATCGAGCCCGAAGCGACCGTCTTCACGAACATCACCCCCGGTGGCGCTGACGTCGTTCGCCCCTGGGTGGAAGCCCTGCGCAACGTGGGCTTCGCGGTCTTCGCCAAGCCCAAGATCACCGAGGATTCGGACGTCGACGCCGACATGCTGGACCTCATCCGTCGCCGTCACTCGGAGGGCATTCTCGACGGGCTGATCGTTGCCAGTGCGGATGGCCAGAACTTCCGGGAGACCCTGGAGGAACTCTCCGAGGACATCCCCGTCACCGTGATCGGCTTCCGGGAGCATGTCGCCTGGGTGCTGGGCAACGAGAAGCTGCGTTTCGTGGACCTGGAGGATATCCCCGGGGTCTTCCGCGAACCGCTGCCGCGCGTGAGCCTGGACAACCTGCCGGACGAGGGCGCTTGGCTGCAGCCTTTCCGCCCGCTGACTGCGCTTGCCGAGCGCAGGGACAACAACCACCACAACCCTTCGGAGAACAACTTCCATGTTTAGCGCTTGGGGAAATTTCGCCTACCGTTTCCGCCGGGTCATCCCGCTGGTCATCATCGCGGCGGTGCTCGCGCTCTTCGCGACCGTGGGCACGCAGCTGGACGACCGGCTGAGCCAGGAGGGTTGGGACGACCCCGGCTCGCAGTCCACCCGGGCGAAGGAGATCGAGGAGGAGATCTTCGGTCGCGATGACTCGGGCGACGTGATTCTGCTGGTCACGGGCGACAAGCCGCAGTCGGTGACCACCCCGGAGGTCAAGGAATCGCTAACGAAGCAGCTGACCGCCCTGGAGGAGAAGTACCCGGATAACATCCGCACGATCAACTCCTACTGGGCCAACGGGCCACGCCAAATGGCCACCCCGGAGGGCGACGCCGCCTTCGCTTCCCTGGCGATGAAGGGTGAGGACGAGGACGTCCTGAACAACCTGCGCGCCATCGAGGATGACCTGGCCAAGATCGAGGTGCCGGGACTGAAGACGGAGATCGCGGGCCAGACCGCGGTGGCCGGGGCACTGGATTCGGGCATGTCCCGGGACATCTCCCGCGCCGAGATCTACGCCCTGCCGGCGGTCGGCGTGCTGCTGCTCATCGTCTTCGGTGGCGTGATCGCCGCGCTGATGCCGCTGCTGGTGGGCGTGCTGTCCATCCTCGGCTCCCTGGGCGTGCTCTCGCTGCTTGCGGCGACCACGCAGATCAACGTCTTCGCGATCTCCGTCGTCACCCTGCTGGGCCTGGGCCTGGCGATCGACTACGGCCTGTTCATGGTCTCCCGCTTCCGCGAGGAGCTCGCCGAGGGCAGCGACGTCCCAACCGCGGTGCGGAATACCACCGCGACGGCCGGTAAGACGGTGGTCTTCTCCGCGGCGATGGTGGCCGTCGCGCTCTCCGGCCTGCTGATCTTCCCGCAGGCCTTCCTGAAGTCCGTGGCCTTCGGCGCGATGAGCGCGGTCGGCCTGGCTGCGCTGCTCTCCGTGATGGTGCTGCCGAGCATCTTCGGCATGCTGGGCCACAACATCGATAAATGGGCGGTGCGCAAGCACAAGACCCGCACCCGCGACGAGCAGATCAACACCATCTGGGGTCGCATCCCGGCCTTCGCGATGCGCCACTCCAAGGCCGTGACCTTCCTGCTGGTCGCGCTTCTGCTTGCCCTGACCGCCCCGATGGCCGGCATCAAGTTCGGCGGCATCAACGAGACCTACCTGCCGCCGAACGAGACCACCCGCGTGGCGCAGAATAATTTCGACGAGAAGTTCCCGGCCTTCCGCACCGACCCGATCAAGCTCGTCATCCAGGGCGATCAGCAGGCGGTGGCCCAGGTCTACCGGGAGGCCAACGACATCACGGGGCTGACCGGTCCGTTCCGTGTCACGCAGCCGACGAAGGACAACACGACGGTGCTGTCCACCGGCATCGCCGACCGCGATGACTACAAGCGCATCGTCGAGGAGCTGGAGGACCTGAATGCCGAGGGCGCCGAGGTGCTGGTCGCCGGCACCCCGGCCATGGAGCAGGAATCAATCCAGGCCCTGTTCGACAAGCTGCCGTGGATGATGCTCTACATCGTGGTGGTCAGCTTCGTGCTCATGGCGCTGGTCTTCGGCTCGCTGATCATCCCGGCGAAGGCCGTGATCATGAACGTGCTGGGCATCGGCGCGACCCTGGGTGTGCTGACCCTGCTGTTCGTCGACGGCGTGGGCGCGGACCTGTTCAACTTCACCCCAGGCCCGCTGATGAGCCCGATCCTGGTGCTCATCGTGGCGATCCTCTTCGGCCTGTCCACGGACTACGAGGTCTTCCTGGTCTCCCGCATGGTGGAGGCCCGCTCCCACGGGGAGAGCACCGACCGTTCGATCCGCTTCGGCGTGGCGAATACCGGCGGGATCATCACCGCCGCCGCCCTGATCATGATCGTGGTCGCCGGCGCCTTCGGCTTCTCGGACATCGTGATGATGAAGTACATCGCCTACGGCATGATCACGGCCCTGATTTTGGACGCCACCGTGATCCGCCTGTTGCTGGTTCCGGCCGTGATGCACATGCTGCGCGAGGACAACTGGTGGGCACCCCGCTGGGTACAGCGGCTGTCCGAGAAGGTTGGCCACAACGAGCAGCTCGCCGATTCCCCGGTCGCCGTGGGTGCCGCCGAGCCGGCCCTGGTGGGTGCTGGCGCGCCTGCGGCGGCGGGTGCTGCTGCCCCGGCCGGTGGGGCCGCCACCGAGACCGCCCCGGAGCACGCCGGCCAGCGGGAGCCCCTGCCGGAGCCACTCGCAGACGTTAAGACAGACGACGAGGGCGACGTCGACACAGACAACGAGGCTGCTGCTGAGCCGACTGTTGCGCCGGAGGCTGAGGATGCCGGGCAGCGTGGGCGCACCGTACCCTTCGAGAAACTCATGGCGGAGCTGAGACGTCGTGAGGAGGGGCACCATGAAGAGGGGTGCCGCGAGGAGGGGCGCCAGGACTAGTGCTCGCCAAGACCTCCGCTTTCTTTCGTTCCCCCCTCACCCGGATCGCCATCTCACTGGCGGTGCTCGCCGCCATCGCGTTCATGGCGCACCGCCACTTCGGCTTCCTGGAAAACGGGTGGGAGGAGCTGAAGGCTGCCGATAACCGCTGGCTGCTGCTCGCCGCCGTGACCGTCCTGCTGTCGATGTTCGCACAGGCCGAGGTCATGGTCGTGCTGCTGCGCTCGGCGGGTATCAAGGTCCGGCGCCTCTCAGCCAACGTGCTGGGGCTGGTCGCGAATGCCTGGTCCGCATCCCTTCCCGGCGGCCCCGCCATCTCTGTGGCGATGATCTTCCGGGAGCAGCTGAAGTGGGGTGCGACCCCGGTGATCGCCAGCTGGTACATGGTCTTCTCCGGCCTGCTCGCGGGCGCGGGCATGGCTTTGCTGGGGATCGGCTCGGTCTTCTTCCTCGGGCTGAAGGTCAACCCACTCACGTTGGCTGTCTCGCTTGTGGTGTTGGTGGTGTTGGCGTCCTTAACGAATTGGGCCGCTCGCAACCCCAAGAAGGTGGAGGACTGGCTGATCGCCCGACTGCGGGCTTTCAACCGCTGGCGCAAGAAGCCGGAAGATCGGCACGTGGAGCAGCTCGCGGGCTTCTCCGAGCAGCTTGCGACGGTGGAGCTGCCGCTGCCGAAGCTCGCGCTGGCGATTAACTGGTCCCTGCTGAACTGGATCCTGGAGATCATTTGCCTGTTGGCCTGCACCTACGCGGTGGGGGCGAAGGCGCCGATCGCCGGGGTGGTGCTGAGCTTCATCTCCGCCAAGTTGGTCGGGCAGGCGCAGATCACCCCGGGCGGGCTGGGTCCGGTGGACATCATGCTGACCACGACCCTCGTGGGGGTTGCGGGGCTGACCTCCGGGCAGGCCTTCGCCGCCGTGATTGTCTTCCGCATGTTCAGCTTCGTCGGCCTCGTGGGTTTGGGCTGGTTCACCTTCCTCGTGGCGAAGCTGCCCAACCCCCGCGAGCTGGCACCGGGTTCTGAGGCCGACGCCTCGAAGGCAGCCGCTGAGGCCGCCCCGAGTACAGGCTCGAAGACCTCCCCCGAAGCGCCCAAGAACCCCGGCCCCACCTCCGGCTAAGCTGAGGGCATGTCTACTGCCCCGCACAACGCTGCTGCCCCCACCACCACCGCGCCAACCTCCGGCGCTCTCGCGCCCGTACTGGATCTTCTGGCGCTGCTGATCTTCGCGCTGCTCGCGCGCCTGGCCCACGACGACGGCTCGGGCTTCAGCGTCCTGCGCTGGCTGGACACCGCCTGGCCCTTCATGCTGGGGGCGGCGATCGTCTGGGGCATCCTACTTGCCACGGGTGCCCGCGCCGCCGGCCGGGCACTGCGCACCGGGGTATTCGTGTGGCTGGGCAGCCTCATCGTCGGGTTGGGTATTTGGGGTATCCGCAACTCGGCGATCCCGCACTGGTCCTTCATCCTGGTGGCCACAGTGATGTCCGCGCTGCTGCTCTTCGGTTGGCGCGGAATCGCCCAGCTCCGGACGCGAAAGAGCTAAACCTCCCCAGCCGCCTGACACTTTTTTGAAGAATTTTTACGAAGTTTGCACGAAACTTAGTTTTGCGCGCCTAGTATTCTGTGACATGGGACACACAAGGAAACTTCGATTCGCAGGAATTCTGGGTGTCGGCCTGCTGGCATCCGGGGGAATGGGCGTCGCCATGGCCGAAGGCGGGATCTCCGCCAACTTGGCGCTGTCCAACACGATCTTCAACATGGACGTCGGCGGTCTGGACGCGGACGGCTTCTCCCTCTTCGTCGATTCCGACAAGCTGGCCAATGGCGAGGAGACGGTCTCCCGCATCAAGATGACCAAGGCCCGCGTGTCCGACGTGTGCATGTCCGCACCGATCAAGGTGCCGGGTATTGGGGAGAAAAAGTTCCAGATGCTCGTGCCGGGCCAGAACATGGAAGCCGAGAACATGATCATCGGCGCCCCTGATCTGAGCGGTGGCATGACCCTGGTCAAGCCGCAGATCGGCATCGATGCGAGCCAGGTCGACAAGAATGCCGCTCCCGGTGCGTGGGGTATCGCGGCCGAGAAGCTCATCTCCGATGGGCAGACCATGCACGCATCCTCGCTGTCCGCAGATCAGCTGACCGCGGCGGGTAGCGAGATCACACTGGTGAATCCAGATGACGCAGAGTGCTAACGGTGCGGCGGCGGAGGCGGCAGCCACCGACGCGACGAGCACCGGTGGCACCCCCGCAGCCGAGAACGCGGATACCCAAGAGCTGTCGACCACTCCAGACGCGGATACAGACACCGCTGCTGGCGATGATAGAAACGAAACCACGGATGCCCAGCGCCGTTCCGGTTTCGCCCAGGGGCGGGGCAGCCGCCCCTCTTTCACTCAGTGGCGGCGCAGCCGCCCCTTCTTCGCCGGGCTGCTGATGCTGCTGGGCGGGGTCGTGATCCTCACCCCGGCGTACCTCTCACTGGAGGTCTCGAACATCATCATCCAGGTCTCGACAATCTCCGGGGTGTCCACCTTCATCATCGGTGCCCTGCTGGTCGCCTGCGGGCTGATGACGTGGTTCGGGGGCGGCAGCCGCATCCTCACCGGCGTGGCTGGCATCATCCTGGGCATCGTCGCGCTGCCGACGTCCAACTTCGGCGGCTTCGTGCTCGGCACCCTGCTGGCCCTGGTGGGCGGCGCCCTGGCACTGTCCTGGACGGAATCCTCCAAGGAGGAACTCGCCGCGCAGCGGGAGGCCAAGAAGCAGCAGAAGACGGATCGGGCCACCACCGAGTCGAGCAAGACCTCCGGGGCCAGCAATTCCACCGCTGTTGCGGTTCTCGCAGCCGTCACCGCGACCGGACTGGCCGCGGGTCTGACTGCCACGGCGGGAGCGCCACCGGCGCAGGCGCAGCTGGAGCTGCCGAAGTTCCCGGATCTGCCGGGCACGCCCAAGGCCCCGGGGGCGGCGAAGCCCCCGGCACAGCAACGGCCTGCCGCGCCCAAGCTGCCGGAAACCCCAAAACTCCCTGATCCCCCGAAGCTGCCTGACCTCCCGAAGCTGGGAGAGGCGCCCAAGCTCCCGGAGATCCCGGAGGAATACGAGATGGATCTCACTCCCCCAGCCCCCATCGAGGGACTGCGGGGAATCCCGGGGAACACCTTCCAAATCACGACCGACTCCACCTCGCTGCTGGGCAACATGAAGCTCTCCCTGATCACGCTGGAGACCCAGCAGGGGCCGAAGCCGGCACTGCGCATCGACGCGGACAAGGCCGTCCTGCAGAACCTGGCCATGGAGATGCCCGGCCAGACCGCTGGCCCGATCTGGCAGCGCACCGGCCCCGGCAAGACCAGCGTGCTGAGCGGCAACTTCCACATCATCGTGAGCAAGCTGACCATCACCCCGGAGATCGCCGGGGTAAAGACAATCCCGATCACCATCGACGCCTCCTGGGCGCCGGAGGAGATCAAGAAGGAAGCCGCGAAGATGGGGCTCGGCCAGCCCGACGCGCTCTCCGAGAAGCTGCGGATGCTGGACGGCACCATGGAGGCCTACGTGGTCTCCTCGGACCGCATCGACCTACCCAAGGGCACGTCGCTAGCCCCCTAAGTGCATAATTAGTGGCATGAGCCACACAGAGAATCACGCAACGGAGGACGTGGAGCCAGAAACGACGGCGTCGGCCGCCCGGGAGGGGACGGCCGGCGCCGCTGGCGTATCTAGGGGGCTCACACCAACCGATCCGGGCTACAAGAGGGCACTGATCGGCGCGCTTTTCGCCGGTCTGGCGTCCTTCAACGCCATGTACGTCACCCAGGCGGTGCTGCCGAGCATCACCGCGGACTTTGGCATCAGCCCCACCGTCGCCGCGCTCTCCGTCTCGGCGACGACGGGCGCGCTCGCGCTGTCCGTCATCCCCGTCGGCATCCTCTCCGAGCGGCTGGGGCGCTACCGCATCCTGCAGATCAGCGTCATGGCCGCCACCTTCCTGAGCCTGCTGGTGGCCATCGCGCCAGGGGTCGGCTCGCTGCTGCTCATGCGCGCCCTGCAGGGCGTGGCGGTGGCCGGCGTGCCCGCGGTGATCATGACCTACCTCGCCGAGGAGATCGACGCCCAACACCTGCCGCGGGTGATGGGCTTCTATATTTCCGGCACGAGCATCGGCGGCCTCTTCGGCCGCCTCATCCCCGGCGCGGTGCTGGAATTCGCGGACTGGCGCGTCGCGGTGCTGACCTCGGGTGGGGTCTCCGTCCTCATCGGCCTGGCGATGCTGGTGCTGCTGCCGCCGTCGCGGAATTTCACACCGAAGAAGATCACGGTCTCCCACGAGCTCGCCGCCTTCGCGGGCCACTTCCGCTCGCCGGTGCTGCTCGGGCTGTTCGTGCTGCCCTTCCTGCTGATGGGCGCCTTCGTCTCCCTGTACAACTACCTGGGCTTCCACCTGATCGGCGAGTACGGGCTACCAGAATCACTGGCCGCCGCGGTCTTCGTCATCTATCTTTCCGGCACCTGGTCCTCCGCCCGGGCGGGTCGGGCCGTGCAGGCCTACGGCCAGGGCCGGGTGCTCACCGTCGCGATGGTGCTGGCACTGGCCGGTTTGTTGCTGATGTTCATCCCGACGGTCTGGCTCACCGTCACCGGCGCCCTGCTATTCACCGCCGCATTCTTCGCCTGCCACTCCGTGGCCAGCGGCTGGGTGAGCGCGGCGGCCAAGAAGGACCGCGCCGAGGCCTCCAGCACCTATGTGCTGAGCTACTACCTGGGTTCCTCCCTGCTGGGCGCGCTCTCGGGCCAGTTCTTCGACATCAGCTGGGAGGCGCTGCTCGCCTGGCTCACCGGGCTCTATGTGCTGGCCCTGCTCATCACGCTCTTCGTGCACCGCAAGGCCAAGCAGCAGGCTTAGCCCCCGGGTAGCACGCCCCTCGCGCACACACCTCACGCCCGCCCCGCACAGGCCCACACCGGCGCGCTCCCCCAGGAAGTGCACCCCCAGCGCGCCTGGGCCCCTAGCGCGAGCTAGGGCTCGCCGTGAATGCGGGAATCCGGAAGTTGGCGCGGCATGACCTTGCCGGTCGGGTTGTACGGCAGCTCGTCGACGAAGACGACATCCCGGGGCACGGAGTGCTCGGCGAGCTTCCCCAGGACCCAGTCCTGAACGGCCTTCTTCGTGAGGCGCCGGCCGGTCTCGTCGTCCTCCCGAACAATCCACACAGCCAGGCGTGCGAAGGTGTCCTCGTCCTCCACACCCTTGACGAAGAGGTCGCGGATTCCCGGCATGGGCTCCAGCACCTCGGTGACGGACTTCGGGTAGACGTTCTCGCCGCCGACGATGATCATGTCGTCGTTGCGGCCCAGGACGTAGAGGCGGCCGTCCTCGGTGAGATAACCCTTGTCGCCGATCTCCAGCAGGCCCTTTTCGATCACCATCTTGTCGCGGGCGTTGGTGTACTGCTTCATCGTCATCGCGCCGCGGCAGAAGATGCGGCCGACCTGGCCCGGGGGCAGCTCGTTGCCGTCCTCGTCCAAAATCTTGATGCGCACGCCGGTGACGGCGCGGCCCGCGAGCTTCGGATCCTCTGCCAGCTCCTCCGGGGTGGTCATCACGCAGGAGGAGGCCTCGGTGGAGCCGTAGAAGTTCGCCAGCACCGGCCCGAACTTCGCCTGGACCGCGCGGATGAAGTCCGGGGTCATCGCGTGGCCGGAGGAGATGATCATCTTCACGCGGGAGACGTCGTAGTCCCCCTCCTCGGCGACCCGCAGCTGTTCCTTCAGGAAGATCGGCGAGGTGATGATGCCCTCGACCTGGTAGTTCACCAGGTCCTCCATCGCCTGCTTCGGGTCGAAGATACGGCGCAGCACCACGGTCGCGCGGTGGGCGATGATGAGGTTGATGTTCGCCCAGCCCCAGGAGTGGAACATGGAGGCGGACATCTGCAGCATCATGTTCTTGCGCCACGGCACGCGGGTGACCAGCGCGCGCAGCGGGGTCGGGATCAGCGGCTCCCGGATGGCCACGCCCTTCGGCGTGCCGGAGGTGCCGGAGGACATGATGATGATGTGGTCGCGCTTCGGGAACAGCGGCAGCTTCTCTGCTTCCGCGCTCGGGGCGGTGTCGATGAGCTGCTGGAAGGTCGGCCAGGAGGCGTCGCGCACCTTCGGGTTGCCGAGGTCCTCGGCGTGCCCGATGATGATCTCGCAGCCGCCGAGGTCCTCCGGCAGGCGCTCGGCGAATTCCTCGTCGATGTACAGCAGGTCCAGGTCGTGTTCCACCAGGGACTTAGCTAGCTGTTCCGGGGAGCTGCCGATATTCAGCAGGAAGATCTTGGTGCCGATGAAGCCCTTGGCGCCGATGGCGTAGATGATCGCGCGGCTATTGCGGCACATCACGCCGACCCGGGCACCGGAGCTCACGCCGCGGCGCTGCAGGGAGCGGGCCAGGGCCTGGACGTCATCCAGCATCTCACGGTAGGTGCGCTGCCCCATGTCGTCGATGAAGGCCAGCTGATCTGGGGCGTGGAAGGCCGCGTAGCGCATCTGGCGGGCGGTGCTGAAGCCGTAGCGGGCGATGCCCTCCAGGAAGGCGAGCTGGCCACGCACGCCGCCTCCCTTGGCGACGATGTCGGAGCGCAGCACCGGGATCAGCCCGCGCCCCACGGCGGAGACCTCGGTGGCGAGGCCCTCTGCCGAGTACTTAAGGCTATTGGCGAGCTTCTTGATCTGGCTCAGCGGCGACTGCGTCGTCATATACTTCCCATCTTGTTGGCCGGTTGTTTGGACCCAAAAATTACTATGGATATTACGCCGAAAACAACACGAGCGCGGCGGAACTCGAGAGAATCCGCCACGCTGTGTGCGCTCACCGATGCGGCTACATCGGCAGAATCGTGTGCTTCTTCTTTTCCCTCGGAGTGCGCTTGTGCGCCAGCTGGCGCAGCGCCTGACGCAGCTGCACGCGGGTGTCCTCCGGGGAGATGATCGCGTCCACGTAGCCCCGCTCCGCGGATACATAGGGGCTGGTCATGTTGGCGTTGTAGAAGTCCATGAACATCTTCTTCGCCACCACCCGCTTCTCCGGCGGCATCGCGGCCAGTTCCTTGCCCTTCATCATGACGACGGCAGCCTCCGCGCCCATCACCGCGATCTGCGCGGTCGGCCACGCGAGGTTCACATCCGCCGTGAGGTTCTTCGAGCCCATGACGGCGTAACCGCCGCCGAACGCCTTGCGCACCACCACGGTGACCTTCGGCACCGTCGCGTCGGCCAGGGCGAAGCCCAGGTGCGCACCACGGTGGATCAGGCCGACCTTCTCCTGCTCCGCGCCCGGCAGGTAGCCGGGGGTGTCCACGACGAAGACGAGCGGGATGTTGTAGGCATTGTTGATGCGGATGAAGCGGGAGGCCTTGTCCGCGGCCTCAGCATCCAGGCAGCCGGCCAGCACCATCGGCTGGTTCGCGATCACGCCGACCGTCTGCCCGTCGATGCGCGCGTAGGCGGTGATGACGTTGGCGCCGTAGTCGCCCTGCACCTCGAGGACGTTCTCGTCGTCGAAGATGCGGGTCAGCACGTCCATCATGTCGTAACCGGCGTTCGGGTCGTCCGGAATGATGGAGTTCAGTTCCTTATCCCGCTCCGTCAGGGAGTCGTTCGGCGCCCAGTACTGTGGCAGTTCGTCGAAGGCCGAGGAGGGCAGGAAGTCCAACAGATCCTTCGTGTAGTTGAAGGCCTCCTCCTCGGTGGCGGCGACGTAGCTGATGTTGCCGTTGCGGGCCTGCTGGCGGGCCCCGCCCAGCTCCTCCATGGAGACCTTCTCGCCGGTCACGGACTCGATGACGGCCGGGCCGGTGACGAACATCTGGGTGCGGCCGTCCACGGCGATGAGGAAGTCCGTCGTCACGGGGGCGTAGACCGCTCCACCTGCGGAGGGGCCCAGGAGGATGGAGATCTGCGGGCTCTGGCCGGAGAGCGGAACCTGGCGGCGTGCGATCTCGGAGTACATGGCCAGGGAGGTCACGGCGTCCTGAATGCGGGCGCCGCCGGAGTCGTTGATGCCGATGACCGGGATGCCGACGCGGGTGGCCATGTCCATGACCTCGGTGACCTTCTTGCCGAAGGTCTCGCCCACGGAGCCGCCGAAAACGGACTTGTCGTGGGCATAGATCGCGACGGGGCGGCCGCCGATGCGGCCGTAGCCGGTGACCACACCGTCGCCGTAGGGGGCACTCGGGTCGCCCGGGGCCTGGCCGAGGGCACCGATCTCGGTGAAGGATCCCTCGTCGAGGAGGGCGTCGATGCGCTGGCGCGGGGTGGTGAGCCCAGCGGCGTCGCGCTTGGCCTTCGCCGACTCGGAGCCCGGGTCCTGCGCCAGCTCGAGCCGGCGCTGCAGATCCTTCAGCTTTGCGGACACGCTGCTGTCCGCTGGAGCAGTATCCTCACCCTGCGGGTTGGCCTGGTCAGCAGAGTCTTCAGACACGTCGGGGCTACTCCTCATCCTGTGGTTCTTCGTCCGTGGCCGGGGTGTCCTTGATCACCTCGGTGAGCGCGCGGCCCACCTTCGAGATCTCGGGCTCGTCGACGATGGCGAGGTGGTCGCCCTGCAGCTGGATGACATCCAGCTCGGTGACGATCTCGCCCCAGCCGCCGTCCGGCGCAATATCACGATAAGCCGGTTCCAGCTCGATTGCACCATCGTGCATCCGCTCGGCGCGGAAGAGGGTGACCGGTACATCGACGGCCGCCCAGGCGTGGAAGTCCAGGGACTCGAGGATGCGGTTGTCCACGAAGCTGGCCCGCTGGTGCTCCAGCACGCCCGCGGGCAGCCCGAGGCTGGCGGCCTCCGGGGACTGCAACATCTCCTGGAACATCGCGAGCATGACGTCCTCGCCCTGCAGATCCAGCAGCTCGTGCGGAACCTCCATCTCGAAGCCGTAGGTCTTGTTGACGAAGGCGGCGTAGCGGTCCCAGCGGGCGTGCATCTCCTCCTTCGTATCCGGCGCCGGGTTGGCCGGCTGCACGGTGTCCAGCAGGACGATGCGCTGTACCTCGGCGCTAGGCTCGCCCGCCGCGGCGCGCTGGGCGAGCTGGAACGCGACCTCATAGGCCAGGGCCCCGCCGAAGCTCCAACCACCGAGCACGACCGGGCGGCCATCGGCCAGGGCGATGATCTCGTCCAGGTAGGCCGCGGCGCGGTCCTTCAGGCTGCCCTCGAGGCGTTCGACGCCGTAGACGGGGACGTCTTCCGGCAGGCGGCGGGTCAGCGGCTGGTAGACCACCGAGGAGCCACCGGCTGGGTGGAAGAGGAACAGGCTCGGCTTTTCGGAGCCAGCCGGGCGGGCGCGCAGCACGCGGATGTTGCCTTCGACGGCGGTCTCCAGGCTGGCGCGGACGGTATCCGCCAGGGCGGCGAGGTCCGTGGCTTCGGCGACCTGCTCGGCGGTGACCTCAGCACCGGAGCGTTCGCTCAGTCGCTCGGCGACCTGCTGGGCGGTCTCGGCGCTGATCTTCGGCAGCGGGCTGGTGACACCGGCTGCCGCCTTGCCGTTGATCTTCGCCCAGGTGGCGAAGACGAGGCGTTCGGAGGCGTCGCGCGGGGCGACTCCCCCGGTGTTGACGGTGTAGTCGGTAGCGCCCTCGGCGTCGTCCGCTGCGTCACCTGCTGGCTGAGCGTCGGTCTGCTCCGGCGCCTGCTCCGCAGCTCCCGATTCACTGGTGCGGGAGGCGATCTCCGCCTCGACCATGGCGATGACGGTGTCCACGGAGCCGTCGCGGAGCTGCTGAACCTGCAGCGGCGGCAGGTCGAACTCGTACTCCACGCGGTTCTTGATGCGCATGCCCATCAGGGAGTCCAGGCCCAGGTCGATGAGAGGCAGCTCGCCCGGCAGGTCCTCGACGTCGTAGCCCATGGATTCCGAGACGATCTCCCGCAGCCGCTGGGCCACGCTCACCCCACTGTCCGGGGTCCAGCGGGCCTCGCCCTCCTGGACTTCCGGCAGGGCGTGCGCGGACTGTGTCACCGCGCCCAGCTTCTGCCCCGCATCCTCGGTGGCGTTCGCAGCCGCAGCGGCTGGTGCAGCAGCTGTCGCGCCAGCGCCTGCGGCCCCATCCAGCATGCTGACGAAGGCCTCGCCGAGGACCTGGCCGGTGCCGGCGACGTCGAAAACCTGGAGGGACCAGCCGCCCAGGGTGCGGGTGGCGATGGTCGTGATCTCACCGGCTGCGGGCAGCACCCCGTGGGACTGTGCTGCGCTGACGGCGTGCCCTGGCGCGAGCTCGTCGGCCAGCGCCTCAGCCAGCACCTCCAGGGAGGCAACGCGATCCGCCTGGGTCGCGAAGGCCACCCGGCCGTCCGGCAGGTCCACGCGGCTGCCCGGCAGGCCCTGCGCGCCACCACCGGATGGGTGCGCGTCGGTCCAGTGCGGCTGTTCCACCCAGTGCTGGCCCGGCAGCTGAAGTGCGAAATTGCGCGGGTACAGGCGGCCAAAGTCCAGCTCGGCGCCCTCGGCGTAGAGCTCCGCCAGGAGGTTCAGCAGCGTCTCCGTGGCCGGTTCCTTGCGCTTGAGCGCGTAGAGGGTCTTGGCGTCGCCCGCGTCGTGGGCGAAGGCGTTGTTCATGATCGGCATGAGCGCGACCGGGTGGGCGGAAAGCTCCACGAAGGTGCGGTAGCCGTCCTTGAACTGCTGGCCGGTAGCGTCCGAGAACCAGACCGGGTGGCGGGTGCAATGGACGAAGTAATCCGCGTCGTGCACGGCCTCGCCCGGCTGGTAGACCTCACCGCGGTGGACGGTGGAGTACAGCGGGGTGTGGATCGGGCGGGCGGTGATGCCGCCGATCTCATAGAGCAGCTCGGAGAGGATCGGGTCGAGCATCGAGGTGTGCCCCGCGCCCTTGACGTCCAGCATGCGGGCGAACTTGCCCTCACCGTCCAGGTACTCGACGAGCGCGGCGACGGCCGCTTGCGGGCCGCCGACGGTGGTCATGCCCGGCGCGGCGTAGACCGCGGGCTCCACCTTGGCGAACTCCGGGTGCTCGGTGCGGAAGGTCTCCAGCGCGTCCGGGCCCAGCTCGATGACGGCCATCGCTCCGGCCTGGTCGCCGGTGAGCTGGCCCTCGCCCTCGCCCATGAGGCGGGAGCGGTGGCAGGCCACGGTCATGGCGTCCTCCAGGGACAGCCCGCCGGAGCCGTAGGCGGCACCGATCTCTCCCAGGGACTGGCCGACGATCGCGGCCGGGCGCAGCCCGAACTCCCGCAGCAGGTCGGTCAGCGCGATCTGGACGGCGGTGATGGCGACCTGGGCGGATTCCAGGTCGAAGTTCTGCTCGTCGTCGTTGATCTTCTCCACCAGCGACCAGCCGGATTCGCGCTGCACGATCTCGTCGATCGTGGCGAGGCGCTCGGCGAAGAAGCTAGAGATGCCGGCGAGTTCCTTGCCCATCTTCCGGTGCTGGGAGCCGAAGCCGGAGTAGACCCACACCGGGCCGGTGGCAGCCGGGGAGTCCGCGGTGAAGACGGAAGCGCCCTTCTTGCCCTCGGCGAGGCGCTCCAGCCCGTCGACGGCTTCGGCGGTGGTGGTGGCGCGGACGATGCCGCGGGAGCGGCCGTGGTTGCGGCCGGCGAGTGCTCCGGCGACATCCAGCAGGTCAGCGGACTCGTGCTCAGCAAGCCAGTCGTGCAGGTCACCGGCCGCCAGGCGGCGGCGGGAGGGCAGGAAGCCGGAGACCGGCAGCAAAGCGGCCGGAGTCTCGCAGGACTCCCAGTCGACCAGCGGACGGGCCAGGTCAGCGTTCGCTGCGGCGCCGGAACCGGAAACAACAGAGCCAGCACCAGCATTGCCAGCGGCCCGCTCCTCGTTCAGCGCGGCAGCGTCGCGCAGCTCTTCCTCGGTCGGTGCGGCGATCACCACGTGCGCATTCGTGCCGCCGAAGCCGAAGCCGGACACACCGGCGACCGGGCGGCCGGAATACTCCGGCCACTCGCGCGGATCCTCGACCACCTCGAGGCGCTGGGCGTCGAAGTCGATGTGCGGGTTCGGGCCCACGTAATTCAGGCTCGGTGGCAGCACGCCCTCGCGCATCGCCATCAGAACCTTCATCACGCCGGCCACGCCCGCCGCGGCCTCGGTGTGGCCGAAGTTCGTCTTGGCCGACCCCAGCAGGGTCGGATGATCCGCATCGCGCCCCGCGCCCAGCACCTCGCCGAGCGCGCGAGCCTCGATCGGGTCGCCGAGGATCGTGCCGGTGCCGTGCGCTTCCACATAGTCCACCGTCGTCGGGTCGATCCCCGCGTCCTCGTAGGCGGCGCGCAGCACGGCGGACTGCGCCTCCGGGTTCGGCGCGGTGATGCCGTTGGAGCGGCCGTCCGAGTTCACCGCCGAGCCCTTGATGACGCCGAGGATGTTATCCCCGGCCGCCACCGCATCGGAGAGGCGCTTGAGCACGATCACGCCGGCGCCGTCGGAGCGCACGATGCCGTCGGCATCCTCGGAGAAGGCGTGGATCTTGCCGGTCGGGGACAGCACCCCGGTTTCGGAGAAGGCAATGGTGGCGAAGGGGTTGGCCAGCAGATTCACGCCGCCCGCGATTGCCACCTCGGAGCTGCCGTCGCGCAGGGAGCCGACCGCCTGGTGGATCGCCACCAGGGAGGAGGAGCAGGCGGTGTCCATCGCCACCGACGGCCCCCGGAAGTCAAAAGCATAAGAAATGCGGTTGGCCACGATGGAGCTGGAGTTGCCGGTCAGCGCATAGGGGTGCGCGACCTTCGGGTCGGCGATGATGAGGTTCGCGTAATCGTTGTTCGTGGTCCCCATGAACACGCCCACGTTGTCCCCGCGCAGCGTGTTCGCCGGGATCAGCGCGTCCTCGAGGGCCTCCCAGGTCAGCTTCAGCAGGATGCGCTGCTGCGGGTCCATGTTCGCGGCCTCCAGCGGGGAGAGCCCGAAGAACTCCGCGTCGAAGGACGCCAGGTCCGGCAGGTAACCGCCCGTGAGCTGCGCGTCCGCCATGCGGCGAACCATCTCCGGGTTATCTGCCCACTCGGACCAGCGGCCCTCGGGAGGCTCGCCGATGCCGTCCTGGTAGCCGATCAGCAGATCCCACATCTCGCCGGTGGTCGGGGCTCCCGGGTAGCTGCCTGCCATGCCGACGACGGCGATGTCCCGCTCCCCCGGTGCCTGCTCGCCACCCACGGCCCGCTTCTTCGCGGACGCTGCCGCCGGGACGCTCGCCTGGCCCAGGGACCCCAGGTAGTCGACGAGCGCCCCGATGGAGTTGTGTTCATAGGCCACGGTGGCGTCCACCGACTGGCCCGTGATGCGCTGCAACTCCCCGGAGAGGATCACCACGTCGCGGGATGAGAGCCCGAATTCCTCCAGTGGCTGATCGTCGCGGATCTCCGCCTCCGGGGTGTCGGTGGTCTCCGAAACCCAGTTACGCAGCCACTGCCGGAGCTCGGATTCGCTCCGGGGGTGGTCCTGCTGAGCGCGACCCACGTTATCTTCTGCCATGGTGACCGGGTGATTCCTCTCGTTGCGGTGCGGCGCGTCCTAGTGAATCTTTCATCCTAATGGACGGGCCGCCTAACTCTAGTTGAACTGGCCCTGCGTGTAGGCCTTCGCCGCGACACGGCGGGCGATCTTGTTGGCGCTGGAGCGCGGGATGTTTCCGGCATCCACGATGCGGATATCCGCCGGCTTCAGGCCGTGGATCTTGGACACTGCCGCGCGGATGTCGTTGGCTGCAAGCCCGTCCTCCACTGGGGAGGCCTCCGGGGTGCGCTCCGCGAGGATGACCAGGCCCTCGACGTCCTGGCCCAGCTCGGCGCCCGGTACTGCGAAGGCTGCGATTGCGCCGTGACTGACGTGGGACGTCGCCGCGGCGGCTGTTTCCTCGATGTCCTGCGGGTAGTGGTTGCGGCCCGCGACGATGACGAGGTCCTTCAGACGGCCGGTGATGAAGACCTGATCGTCGACGATGACGCCGAGGTCGCCGGTGCGCATCCAGTTATCCTCCGGTGCGTTACCCGCCCGGGAGTTCTCCGGCAGGCGGTGGTCGGCGGGTAGGTGGTTGCGGAAGGTGAAGGTGGTCTCTTCCTCGCGGTTGAGGTAGCCGGCAGCGGTGTTCTCGCCGTTGGTCCACAGCTCACCGACCTGGCCGTCGGCGAGCTCCTTGCCGGTCTCCGGGTCGACGATGCAGAGGCTCTGCCAGGGGCAGACCTGACCGACGGAGGTCAGCGGCATGGCAGCCTCGTCGCCCTCCGGCAGCGCCACGGCGGTGCCGCCCGCGAGCTGCTCGCGGTCGAACCACTGGGTCCACGGCCGCTTGTCGGTCTGTGGGGTGGTGACCAGCAGGGAGGCCTCGGCGAGTCCGTAGGACGGGCGCATCGTGTCGCGGCGCAGCTGGTAGTTGGCGAAGAGGTCGAGGAAGCGCTCCACGGAGGCGTGGGTGACCGGCTCGGAGCCGTTGACCAGGCCATCGACGCGGGAGAGGTCCAGGTCCGCAAGCAGCTCAGCGTTCGCCTCGTCGGCGGGGTTGGCGTAGCGGGTCGCCAGTTCCAGGGCGAAGTTCGGGACGACGGTGTAGATGTTCTCCTCGTCGTCGCGCTTGTGCAGCTGCTTGATCCAGCGGGCTGGGTTCTGCAGGAAGTCCCGCGGGCTCATGAGGTCGAAGGGAAGGCCCAGAATGGAGGCGAAGGCCGCGAGGATCAGGCCCATGTCGTGGTGCAGCGGCAGCCAGCTAACGATGCGAACCGGCGGCTGTAGCTTCACCGCGATGAAGATCTGCAGGACGTTGGTGACGATGGACTTGTGCGTCAGGACCACGCCCGCCGGGGTGCGGGTGGAGCCGGAGGTGTACTGCAGGAACGCCTCGTCGGAGCTCTTCGGCGCCAGCTCCGGGTGCTTGGCCAGCAGCTCGGCCGGGTTCTGCCACTGCTCAGCGAGGCTGTCCGGCAGGGCGTCGGCAACCAGCACGCGTGGGCGCTCCGGGGCCGGGCGGTCGGAGAAAAACTCGCGGACGGCAGCGGCGGAGCGCTTGTTGGTCATGATGGCCACTGGGGTGGAGGAGTCCAGCACGGCGGTGAGGTGGTCAGCGTGGCCCGGCTCGGTCGGGTCGTAGAGCGGCACCGGCACCAGGCCGGCGTACATGATGCCGAGGAAGCTGTAGACGTACTCGGGCGAGTTATTGGCGAGGATGGCCACCCGGTCGCCACGCTTGGTGACCTGCTGCAGTCGCACGCACACGGCCTTGATGCGGGTGTTGATCTCCTCGCGGGTGTACTCGCGGAGCACGCCTTCTGCTGAGTCGTTGTAGTCCCAGTAGCGGTACAGGACCTTGTCGGCCTCTCCCTGCGCCTTAGCGGCGCCGAAGAGCATCTCGTTCATCCCGGAGAGAGTCAGTGCATCGGGCACGGCGATATTGCCGTTCTCGTCAAAGAACTGCCCCATGGCTGCATTGATATCCATCAGTGGACCACCTAGTCCCTTCCTAAAGCTCAGAAATTGCTGTTTTGTACCCTAAACTATTTAGGTAGCGAATGCACCACTTCAGGGCTCGTGTCTGACGTTTTAGATGGGCTGCTGAACGAGGTCGCGCACCCAGTTGGTGATCCACTCCGGCGCGGTCATTCCGTCGACGACGTCGCGGTTGGTGTCGTAGTGCGCATGGATGCCGTTGGATCCCACCAGCTCCTTCGCCCGGGACACCGCGTTCCCGATCGACGCCGGCGCGTCGCAGACAGTATCCCCTGCAGCACAGAAGTTCTTCACGCGGTCGTTGAGCTCGCCGAAGCCATCCGGACGCCCGCCGCGCATCGTCGCCCCCGGCACGATTGGCTGCACGAGGGCGTTGACAGCGTGGAGCGCCACCTCCGCGCCGATACCGGTGTTCTCCTTATTACCCACCAGTTCGCCGTGCTGTGGCTCCTGACGGCCGTCCGCGATCAGCGCGACACCGGCGATCAGGGAGGGATCCACCGGCCCGCGGTGGTTGCCGATATTCGACGCCAGGTCGCCGGCAATGACCGCACCCTGGCTGAACCCGACGAGGATGAATTTCGTGGCCGGGCACTTCTCGTGCGTCGCCTGAATCTCCCCGACAGCACGCCCCAGGCCCTGCTTGCGGGAGTCGTCGTAGCTCATCTCGTGCTGCGCGTTGAAGTTCCTGAACTGCGCGGTATAGGGCACCGTGTGGATCTTCACGCGCTCCGGGTCGGTCTGCTCCTGCAGCGGTTGGGTGACGTGCAGCAGCAGGGAGCGGGGGTTGGCCGTCGGGTTCACCGGGTCGTCGTCCGCCTTGGACTCCCAGGTACCGGGCAGGGCGATGACCTCGTAGTCAATGCACCCCGGCGGGTTCGGGCTCGCCTCACGGCCCGGCTTCCCGGAGCCCTCGTGGGAGCCGGGTCCGCCGAAGCCACCCTTCCCATCGGTGCCCAGCCAGGAGCCGATGCCGGCGATGATGAGCACCAGGAGCACCACCAGGCCGATGATCGTCACGGTTTTGCCGATTGGCTTGCGCATTATTCTTCTTTCCTCCCGGCCGCACTTAGCGGCAGAGGTTTTCATCCGCGGCGGTGCGCAGATCCTTCATCATGGATTCGAACTTCTGGGTGAGGGCGTCGTCCCCCTTTGGTGGGTCGACGAGCCCCTGGGCGAGCATCTGGCCGGCCGCGACCCCGATCAGCGGGGTATCCGATTCACGGCAGTGGTGGTAGCCGGCGGCGATGATCTGCGACTCGACGGCGTTGCGGTCCGCATCGTCCACCTTGTCGAAGTGCACGCCGGACTTCTCCAGGGCCGCCAGGAAGTGCTCCTCCTCCTCGCTGCGGTCGTCTCCCTCGGGGACGTCCTCGACTTCCTCAACGGCGCCGTCCTGCGCGCCCTTGCCGGTCGCACCGTGGTCGCCGGAGGACGCGCCCTCGTCCTTGGAGTCGTCCTTGCCCTTATCATCACCCTTATCCGGCTTCGCGGATGCGGAGACGCTCGGCACGGCGGTGTTATCGGCCTGCTCCGAGTTATCGACGGTGCTGCCCGTGCCGCATGCGCTGGCCGCGCCGAGGAGGGTCAGGCTCGCCAGGATGGCCAGCGGCCGCCGCATCGTTGGGAGGCTGGTCTTTCGCACAGTGCGCTTCCTTTCCATTGGCGCCGGAATTCGGCGGGTCAGCCATATTACGACCCCGCCGGGGGCTGGGGCTAGCAGCCAGGCGCGGTGAACGGATTGCTAGTTAAAACGATACCGGGCACCGGGGAGAGTACTGGCGTACGCGCCGCCCCTCCCGGTGCCCGGTCTGCCGGGTTTTTGCCTTCCCGGCCCCGCCCTATGGGCGAGTGTTACTTCTTGACGATCTTGCCGTTGACCTGCTGGATCTCGCCACCCTGGAACTTCACAACCTCGCCGCCCGCGGGGATCGCGACCTGATCAGAGACCGGCAGGCCGTACTTGCCCTGCTCGTACCCCTCCTTACCCCAGGCGTCGAAGATCGCGCCCTTGTAGATGATGTGAGCGCCAGTCTTCGGGGACCAGTAGATGAAGCCGCCGGTGAACTCGGAGAACTTACCCTTGCCGTTCGGCAGGTCCATCTCTCCGGTGACCGGGAAGCCCAACTTGGACTCCGGCCCCTTGGCAGCCATGTACTTCTTGGCGATCTCGCCCTGGACGTACTGGGTCTTGCCGTCCTTGTCGCGGGTGATGACACCGTTCTGGAAGCGCTGCACCCAGCCGTCGCCGACCGTCTCGGCGTTCGCCACTGGGTAGCCGAGTGGGCCGTTCTCGTAGCCCTTCTCGCCCCAAGTGCGCATGATGTCCTTCTTCACCGCGTAGGCACCGGTCTCGTGGGTCCAGTAGATGTTGCCGTGCTCGAACTGGACGAAGCGGCCGCGGCCGTTGGAGATCGTGATCTCCTCGCTCTTCGGGTAGCCGAGCCAGGAGTGGGTTGCGCCCATCTCCACGTAGCGTGCACCGATGCGGCCCCACAGGAAGTGGGCGCCGGTGTCCGGGTGCCAGTAGGCACGACCGGAGCGGTAGTCCTGGACCTTCCCGCCGCGGGCGGCGTCGTACTCACCGGAGACGCAGGCGCCGACCTGGGCGCCGATCTGCGGGGCAGCCTTCAGCGCATCGCCGATCGCACCGCCGGCAGCACACTGCGCGCCACGGTCATCCTTGGAGAGGGAGAGCGCGTCGGCGATCTGTGGCCATGCCTGGGTCATCTCGAACTGCCAGTACGGCCAGTTGTGAATGCCGGAGTTGCGGAAGTGGGCGGTGACATTCACGCCCTTCTTCTTGGCTTCCTTGAGGAAGGTCTGGGTGGTCAGGCGGGACATGACCTCCAGGCCGATGCCGGCCGGGCTGTTCTCCTCCGGGTTGCCCGGGGTGCCGTTACCGGCGGAGACGTACACGGACATGTCCTTCAGCAGGCCAACGCCCAGCTTCGGGTCGTGCTCGTACCAGTCCTTGGAGCCGAAGGGGCCCCACATCTTCTGCGCGTCGTAGCCGCCGCCGTCCTGCGCGGCGTAGGCGATGCCCTGCGGCATGCCCGGGGAGGTGGTGTCCAGGTAGCCGGAGAAGGAGCCGACGAACTTCCACATCTTCGGGAAGCGCTGCGCGAGGTTCATCGCCGCGGTGCCACCCATGGACAGGCCGACGATCGCGCGGTCCTCGGTGCTGCGCCAGCCCTCGCGCAGGACAGCCGGGAGCTCGTTGACGAGGAAGCTCTCCCACTTGTAGTGCTTGCCCTTATCCGGCTGCTGCCAGTCGGTGTAGAAAGAGGACTCGCCGCCGACCGGAAGGACGACGTTGACGTTCTTATCCGCATAGAAGTTCGCGATATTCGTGGACAGGGTCCAACCGGACTCGTCCTCGCGGGCGCGTAGACCGTCGAGCGCCCAGACGGTCGGGAACTTCTGGTCCGGCTTGGAGTACCAGTCGCGGGCCAGCAGGATCTGGACCTTGACCGGCTTGTCCGGCATGGCGGCGGAGTTGATGTAGACGTTCGCCCAGCGGTCGGTAATCCACTCGACCTTGTCGACGGAGACGCCCGCCGGCAGGCCGGGGAGGTTCTGCTCCGTCACGCGCACCGGCTTGCGGTCCGGGACGTTGTGGGGCTCAAGGTAGCCAGTGCCGGAGCCAGGGCCACTGGAGCCGGCCAGGCTGCCGGCATCCTGCGCGTTGGCAGCTGGCATCAGCGGCAGAGCGAGGGCCGCGGCCAGCGGCAGGGCAAGCGTCGCCTTCCCCATACGGGACGGGCGGGGGAGTTTCGCAGCAATGCGCATGTGTTTTTCTTCCTTGTGTCCTTGTCAACGTCAAAAAGGCCGAGATCCGGACTGGTAGCTCCCGGTCGAAGCGGGTTCCCCTCCCGCTTCGGCCTGGGTTTCTCGCCAGCCTCAGTAGCCACAAAGCCTCAAGCTTCACTTAAGGCTTAAGCTTACTGTTTCGTTAGGGCTTGTAAAGCACACTCGACGGCAACTCGCAGAAAAGTTTCCGAGACACAAAGAAAGGGGCGCCTCCTCACTATCGAGGAAGCGCCCCTCTTTTACAGAGCCTGGGCGGTCAGCCACCCGCGGGCCGACACAATCCCATCAGGCTCACACCGGACTAAGCGCCCAGTGCGCTCAGGATGTGCGGGCGAGCCTTGTGCAGCTCAGCACCCCAGTTATTCCAGTTGTGAACGCCAACGGGGCTGTAGCTGACGACCGGGTTGATGCCAGCGCCGCGCGCAGCGATCTCGAACTTGCGGGTCGAGGTGCGGGAGAAGAACTCCAGCATGACCGCGCTAGCTCCGACAACGGGGTTGTTCACGAAGTCGATATCCGGCGTCGGGCCACCAAGGGAAGCCGAGAGGTACATCGGCATCCCCTGCAGACGGCCGACATTCAGGGTTGGGTCGTTACGGAAGCGAGCCGGGCTGGCCGGCGGGCCCCACATGTTCTCAACGCGAGCACCCGGGCCGGAAGAATCCTGCATCGAGTAGTTCATCGCGAAGTACATGCCCGGGAAGGTCGGGTTCAGGTAACCGGACATGGAGGTCACCTGCTTGAACTGGTTGCGGTGCCACGCGGCGAGGTTCATCGCGGCCATCGCACCCATGGACAGGCCGACCACGGAGTTATTGGTGCGAGAGACGCCGAACTCGCGGGCCAGATAGTTCGGCAGCTCGCGGGTCAGGAAGGTTTCCCAGCGCGGCGTACGCGGACCATTAGTGCCGCCCCAGTGACCCTGCCAGTCGGTGTAGAACTGACCCTTGCCGCCGACCGGCATAGCCAGGGTGACATTATCGTTGACGAACTTGCGCGGAGCGTGTCCCAGCTCCACCCAGTCGCTGTAGTGCTCTGGAGCGCGCAGACCGTCCAGGAAGTAGACGCCGGCGCTGCCGCCACGGGAGGCAGCCTGGATCTGGACCTTGATCTTCTGGCCCATCGACGGCGAACTGACCCAGCAGTCCTGGACGTAGTACTTGTACGGGGACCAGGTGCAGCCCGGGCGCAGCACGCCACGGGTATCGGCCGACGCCTGCGGAGCAGCAACGGTTGCCATGCCGAGCGCAGTAGCAATGGCCACCAGCACCGCTGTGAGGCGCTTACCCATAACCATGGAGCTCATTTTAAGGTTCATGAAAAATCCCTCAACGACGAATAGTTAACGGCATGACGTTATCAAATCTTTATCTGACACGCCATGCCGTTCGCATGAAAACTTTTGTTTTGAAAACTCTCTTGGGTATTAGAGGGCCGGGACCACGTAGACCGCGATGCCGATCGTCACCAGCCAGGCCAGCGCAAGCACCTGCAGGGCGCGGTCGTTGAGCGCGATTTCATCCGGCGCTCCGCCGTCGCCACGGTCCACATCGGCAGCGTAGCGCAGGATCGCCACCGTGAATGGAACCATCGAGATCTGGTACCACACCGCGGCTGCACCGCTGACCTGCTGGGAGAGATCGAAGCCCCAGAGCGCGTAGCTCAGCACCACGGCCGTTGCGGCCAGCGTCCATACGAAGCGCAGGTAGGTCGGGGTGTAGCTTTCCAGGGACTTGCGGATCTTCGCGCCTGAACGCAGGGAGAGTTTCAGCTCCGCGTAGCGCTTACCGGCCGCCATGAACAGGGAACCGAAGGCCGCGACCAGCAGGAACCACTGGGACAGGATCACTCCAGCCGCCACGCCACCGGCCATCGCGCGCAGCATGAAGCCGGAGCTGACCAGCGCGATATCGATCACCGGCTGGTGCTTCCAGCCGAAGCAATAGCCCAACTGCAGGGCGATGTACACGGCCACAACGATGGCCAACCCAGGCCCGGAGCTGGCCAGGAAGGACCCGCCCACCGCCAGGGCGATGAGCACCACCGACATGATGTAGGCCAGCGAGACCGGCAGCACACCAGCAGCGATCGGCCGGAAGCGCTTCGTCGGGTGCTGCCGGTCGGCGTCGACGTCGCGGGCGTCGTTGATGAGGTAGATGGAGGACGCGGCGAGGCAGAAGGCCACGAAGGCGATGAGGATGTCCAGCAGCACGCGCCCCTGAAAGATGACGTCCCCACCGGCCGCGACGGGCGCGGCGACGACCAGGACGTTCTTCACCCACTGCTTCGGACGCAGTGCCTTGATCATCCCGTCGAGCAGGTTCTTCGGTGGCTGCAGCTTCTCCGCCTCCACCGAGGTGCTCGTCTTCGACGCGTCATATTCCGTGCCCTCGTAGCGGCGCGCCATCGCATCTGCCGACTCAATGCCGGAGGTGTGGGGCTCGCCGCCGAAGAAGGATTCTGGATCCCGATTGCTCACTGTTACGCGTCACTCCCTGTGGAAAACAAGTGTCTTTTCAACCCGCTAGGCATCGCGGCCGCTTAGCCGCCGCTTCAAGCGGGGGACGATCGTCTTCTGAACCGCCTTGCTGCTCGTCAACCCGATAAGCGTACCGACGATCACGTCGCTCGGGTAGTGCACGCCCAAGACTAGGCGGGAAAAGCCCATGGCGGGAACGCCCGCCAAAGGCGCCTTCTTTCCGCTAAGGTCCGCCATGCTCACCAGTGCTGCGGTGGAGCTGGTGGCGTGCGAAGAGGGGAAGCTCAGCTTGGACGGGGTGCCCACGCCGATGCGGATCGCAGGGTCGTGCGGGCGGGGTCGGCGCACGATGCGCTTGATGATCACGCTCGCGGCGTGCGCAATGAAGGCAGAGACACCCACGCCCAGCCACTCAGCCCGGCGCGGCTTATCCACCACAGCCCCCGTGGCGGAGACCGCGAACCAGCCGAGAGCGTGCTCCCCAAAGTGGCTCATACCGCGCGAGATGCGCTGCACCGAGGCCAGGCTGGAGCCGCTCCCCGGCTCGCCAATCGCGTTCTGGATCGCGACCAGCGCGCGGGTCTCGCCGAACGGATCGCCCGCGACGCGGTCCGCGGCCTGAGAGTCCTGCGCGACCATTAGGCACGCTCCTTCTTCGGCGCCAGGTCGGAATCCCGCCCGGACTTAGCCAGCTCGGATTCCGGTTCGAAGATCTGCGCCCAACCCTCGAGGCTCGTCAGGTACGGGTGGGCCTCGCGGTAGCGGGTGCGCAGCTCATCGAAGCGCTCCGCGACCTGCTTCTGCAGGCGCATGGACTCGCGTGCCAGCTCCAGCATCTTGGCGCGGTCGCGCTTGCGGTAGACCACTCCCCGACCATCGGCGGTGGTCACGGTCGCCCCGTCCACGCGGGAGAGGCTGAACCACCGGGCCTCGATCGGCGGCAGGCTGACCTGCGGCACCTCGTGGTGGCGCTCGTCCGCCGGCTTAGCGTTGTTGATCACAGCCTGAGTCAGCGTCTTGACCTTCGCCGGGATGCTCAGCGGGATGCGGGTGAGGTTGCGCGGCCCGCCGGATGGGTGAGGCAGCTCGGAGGCCGACGGGATCACCACGGCATCCGGGTAGCTCTTGCGCAGCGCGTTGATGCGTGGCAGGGAGGTGTCCAGGATGCTGAACAGCTGCTCCGGGCCTGCCAGGAAGTCCTTCATCGCTTCATTCTGGATGGCGACGGTGGAGTACTCCAGGCACAGCAGGTGCTTGGCGGTCGCTTTCGCCATCGAGGTAATGATGCCGCGCGGGCTGCCCTCGTGCTGGATGGCGGCGACGATGAGGCGGTTGCGCAGGTGGAAGTAGGCCTGCCAGTCGATGGCGTCGTCCTTATCGGACCAGGCCATGTGCCAGATCGCGATGCCTGGCCAGGAGGCGGTCGGGAAGCCGGCGTCCTTGGCACGCAGGCCGAACTCGCCGTCGTCCCACTTGATGAACAGTGGGAGCGGCTGGCCGATCGTGTCCGCGACGACGCGCGGGATCATGCACATCCACCAGCCGTTGTAGTCGACGTCGATGCGGCGGTGCAGGTCCCGGGAGTCGATCTCCTCGCCGGAGGCGTTCTTGCCGTAGGAGCCGCGGTCGCGCAGCGGGTGCTTGTAGAAGTCGTGGTCGTAGTGGGTGTGGGGTGCGGCGGTCCACATGAAGGAGCCGCGGTCGATGACCTCACCCATGGTGTGCAGGTGGCTGCGCTCCTGCAGGTTCAGCATCTGGCCGCCGATCAGCATCGGGGAACGCGCGTAGCGGGCAGCCGCCAGGGAGCGCAGGACGGAGTCCGGCTCGATCTGGATGTCGTCGTCCATGTAGAGGATGAACGGGCTGGTGGTGCCGCGCTCGGCGTGACGCGCCTCGTACATGATGCGGGAGTAGCCGCCGGATCCGCCGAGGTTGCCCTGCTGCACGATGCGCAGCTTGTCACCGAAGTGCTCGCTGACGGCCTGGAAACCGGGCTCGTCGGCCGGGTGCTTATCACCCTGGTCGGGCATGATGACCGCGTCGATGACCTTGCCGACCTCCGGGTCGGAGGCCAACGCCTCGAGGGCGGCGACCGCATCGGCCGGGCGGTTGAACGTCGGGATGCCGATGGTGACGCGTGGCTCGGCGGCGGGCAGCTTGTCACCCGGGTTCAGGTGGGTTTCGGCTGCGGTGTCGGCGTCGCGCACGACGGCCGGAGACTGCAGGACCTGCCCCTCGGCGGGCTTGGTGGCGTACCAGCCGGCGGAGTGGACGGTAGTTTCGGACTCGCAGGTCAGGTCGAACCAGATCCAGCCACCGTCCTCGAAGGGGGCCAGGGAGACGGTGAACTCCGCGGTGCCGCGCCCCTTCTCGTCGACGTCGACGTCCGCGCCGGTCACGGCGATGCGGGAACCGTCGATCTTGGAGCGGTAGATGTCCACGCGGGCCTCGCCGGTCAGCTCGATGCGCAGCTGAACCTCGTCCAGCTGGGACCAGCGGCGCCAGTAGGAAGCGGGGAAGGCGTTGAAGTATGTCTCGAAGGAGATCTCCGCACCGGCCGGGATGCGGCACTCGGTGCGGGAGAGCGCGGTGACGCGGCCGGTGGTCGTGGACTCGTTTTCCACGATGTAGAGGCTGCGGACGTCGCGCGGCTCGCCCCGCTTCGGCAGGATGATGCGGGCGAGGCGAGTATCGTCAAAATTTTTGCTGGAGTGTCCAGTCATATGAGCAGGTCAAACCTTCAGATCAGACAATAGTGATAGGTAATCGACCCTATTATCCCCCACGACCCGCCCCTGATGGCAGTACGCCACGGCCCGCACCGGCTTTCTCGCTGTGGAGTTCCGGTGCGGGCCGTGGCGTATGTGCGCGGTGGGTGAGCTGCTTCGGGGCGCTCCCTTGTGAGCGAGCGCCGGTGGGCTATCCGCGGCGCCTTAGATGTGGCGGGAAAGGATGCGCGCCACGCCCTCGTTACCGACCTGGGTGAGGTGGGTTGTCATGTTGTAGGGCGTGGAGGTGTTGTCGACCAAGCCGGACACGTAGCGCTGGTTCGCTGGCGCGCAGGTGCCGTTGGCGCGGGTCGGGCCCTCCATGTCGATCCAGCCCACGCCGGTAGCCTTCGCGGCTTCGCGCTGCCAGTGCTGGGCGGCGTCCTGGGCCATGCGCACCGGCGGGATGGTCAGCGCGACGCGCTGCAGGGCGTGGGTCTGGATCCAGCAGCCGGTGCCGTACTTATCAACGATGTGCGGGTAGCCCACGAAGGCGACCTTGGCGTTCGGGGCGGCGCGCTTGATGCGCTCGACCTGCGGCCGCACGCCAGCGACGAAGTTGCGGGTCTGGACGTTGATGTGGCCCGGGGCCTTGATGTTGTCCAGGATGCCGATGTTCATGAACACCGCGCGGGTGGAGCGGTTGAGATTGCCGTGGGCGATGGCCTGGTCGACCTGACGCTTGAGGTTGTTAGACCCGTTGGACGGGGCGTAGGCGACCGCACCGTTGCAGGCGTAGTCCTCAACCTTCACGCCGGTCTGGCGCTGCAGGCTCGCGGCGACGCGGACCTGCCCGCGCTTGCAGCGTCCCTCCGCCGGGGCGTTGCCGGTGACCTTGCCCGGCCCCTGCCAGAACTCCGCCATCTGGGATGGGAAGGTGCCGGTTCCGTTGGACCACATGGAGTCACCAAAGAGGACGACGTTGCGCGGCGCGGCGTCGGCTACTGGAGCTGTTGCGGTGACTGCGCTGCCAGCCATCACGACCGCGGCGAGCCCGGCGAGCATTTTCGACATCTTCTTCTTCAGCATCTACCCATCCCTTGGTTTTGCGTTGGAAACTCTATTGTTCTGCACTTCGCGCAGCTTCGTGCCGCTTCGCGGTTTTTCATTGTCATACATCTGGCGCGCAGATCCAATTGCCAGCCAACTGCTAGCTGGCGCACAGCGACGGCACGGCAGGTCACTGCCGTCACTGTGACACCATCCTCGCCGACTTCCCCGCCCCCTTCGAAAACGCCACTGACCTGCCCTCTTCCTCATCTTGGCGACGGCTTGTTTTCATGTTGGCAACACAGTGTTGCTAAATTTGCTTCCAGCGGATTTCCGCTTAATTTCTTCGCGGTTCCCCGCCGCGCACTAGTTTCCACATACGCAGAAAGTTTTCCCATGTTCCTAGCCTGGCGCGAAATGCTGTTCGCGCGGACCCGATTCCTCCTGATGGGCGTCGTCCTCGGGCTGATGTCCCTGCTCGTCGTCATCATCTCCGGCCTCACCGCCGGGCTTGTCAACGACGGCGTCTCTGGCCTGAAGGCTCTGGACGCGGACGTCATCGCCTTCGAACGCGGCACCCAAACGGACTCCGCGTTCACCCGCTCCATCGTCGACGTCGACGAAGCCGGGAAGATGGCCGAGCTCGACGGGATCACCGACACCGCCCCACTCGGGCTGACCATCGCCAACGCCCACAACCAGGACGGCACCGCCGTGGACCTGACCCTGCTCGGCGTACGTCCCGACTCCTTCATCGCCCCGCCTGGCCTGCCAGCCATGAGCCCGGCCGCCGACCGCGGCGAGCAGACCAGCACCCCGCACGAGGTCATTCTTTCCGCCACCTTGGCGGATGAAGGCATCGAGGTCGGGGACACGATCACCGTCGACCGGCTGGAGACCCCGCTCAAGGTCACCGGCTTCGCCGACGGGCAGCGCACCTTCGGCCACGTCGACGTCGCCTACCTGCCGCTGGACGTGTGGCAGGAAATCCACGCGGGCGCTCGGCACGGCGAGACAGTGAAACCGGAAGCCTACGAGGAGGCCTCCGTCGTCGTCGCGAAGACCGCGGACAAGGCAGACACCGCAGCGCTGTCGCAGGCCGCCGGACTGGACGTCCACACCCTCAAGGAGAGCTTCGACTCCTCCCCCGGCTACACGGCGGAGATGATGACGTTGACGATGATCAAGTGGTTCCTCTTCGTCATCGCGGCACTGGTCACCGGCGCGTTCTTCCTGGTCTGGACGATCCAGCGGGCGGGCAATATCGCCACGCTGCGCGCCATGGGTGCGACCAAGGGCTTCCTGCTGCGCGACAGCCTGGGCCAGGCCGTGAGCATCCTCGCGCTGTCCATCATTGCCGGCGCGCTGATCGCCGTCGGGCTGGGCAGCCTGCTGGAGCGCACCGCCATGCCTTATGCCACCGAGTTCGGCTCCGTCATCGGCGGCAGCCTGATCCTGTTTTTCGCGGGCCTGATCGGCGCGGTCGTCGCCGTCTACCGCGTCACCCGCACCAATCCGCTCGCAGCCCTAGGAGAGAACCGATGAGCCACGCACTGAACCTCAGCGATGTCACCATCCAGTACAGCGACGGTGATTCCCAGGTCACCGCGCTCGACCACGTGAACCTTGCCGTGTCACCGGGCGAGTTCGTGGCCATCGTCGGGCCTTCGGGGTCCGGTAAGTCCACGCTGCTCGCCGTGGCAGGCGCGCTGACCAGCCCGGATTCTGGCCGCGTGGAGGTCGCGGGCCAGGACATCACCGGCCTCGACGATGCGGGCCTGGCGAAGGTTCGCCGCGAAAATATCGGTTTCGTCTTCCAGTCCTCCGGCAGCTTGCCTTCTGCCCTGACCGCGGAGGAGCAGCTAGAGCTGGCCGCGCGCGTGATCGGCAAGCGGGGGCGCTACTCCAATGCCGAACTGCTGGGGAAGGTCGGCATGACCCGGCGCGCCCAGCATCTCCCGGGCAGTCTTTCCGGTGGTGAGCGCCAGCGCGTGGGCATCGCCCGGGCGCTGGTCGGAAACCCGCAGGTGCTGCTGGTCGACGAGCCGACCGCTGCCCTGGATCGCAGCCGCTCCCAGGAGATCGTGGAGCTGCTCGCCCGCGAGTGCCACGAGTTCAACGTGGCCGGCGTGATGGTCACCCACGACTACGAGGTCCTTGGCCACTGCGACAAGGTCTACGAGATGGTGGACGGTCGCCTGACTGTGTCCGACTAGGTCCGACGTAGACTCGGGAGTATGCCCAAGATTACGGAGGAGACGGTCGCCGAGCACCGCGCGGTCCAGCACCGCGCGGTGCTCGAAGCCGCCGAGCGGCTGATCGTGGAGCAGCGGGGCAAAGTCCCCACGCTCGCGGAGGTCGCCGCGGAGGTCGGGCTAGCTCGCCCTAGCGTGTACCGCTACGTCTCCTCCCAGCACGATCTTCTGGTCCAGCTGCTGATCCAGTCCACCCAGGAGTGGAACGCGGAGCTGGAGGCCAAGATCGCGGACGCTCCCCCAGAGGCTCACCAGCGGATTCGCGCTTATGTGGACGCCACACTGGATCTCTTCGCCCACGGCGCCCACGGCCCGCTGGTGGCCGCGGCGCAGAGCTTCCCGGCGGCCTTCGCCGATGAAGAGGTGCAGCGCTCGCACGCCGGTTTCCAGACCATCGTCGCGGACTTCTGCCCGGGCGTGGCCCCGGTGGACATTGCTCTGCTGAATGCGGCGATCGGGCGGGCGGCCGAGATGGTCGACAGCCCGGAGGCCTTCGACCATGCACGGCAGACGCTGTACGCGATGGCCGAGGCGCTGGTCTAACACCGGGCTGAGCCACCTGGCGCGGGCTGGATCACGGTGCTCGACGGTGAGCGTAAGCTCGCTGGCTTCGTCTCCGACGGCGGCGTCCTCGACGTCATCGGCGACTCGGTTCCCGCCTTCACGACCCCTTACGCGCTGCTGGCGCACAATTTCTGGACGCTGCGCCAGATGGTGACGGCAAACAAAGACGGGCCTCCGGCAGGGTGAGGAATTTCCTCGCTCCCCGCTGGTGGCCCGTTCCTTAGCAAGCCGCCCAGGCTCGCCGTGCTTGTTCGCTCGGCACCCAGGCAGTACTACTGCCCGCGTGACTGGCTCAAGCTCCCGCCATTAGCTTCACAAGTAGCCATGCACGCTAAATGGCTCGACCCTCTAGCGGGTGAATAGTAAAGATAGTAAAAATAGTAAAGATAGTAAGAGGTTGTAAGGAGAGAGCATGCCCCCGACCCCCGCACGACCCCGAAACCCGTTCACCGCAACCGTCGGGAAAACACCGCTGGTACTCGCGGGACGCGATGAATACCTCGACGACTTCGACGCCGCAATCCAGGACGGCCCAGGTAGCCATGAACGCATCTCCATCATCACTGGCCCCAGAGGCGTGGGCAAGACCGTTCTACTGAACGAATTCGAAACAGTCGCGAAGTCCCACTCCTGGCACGTCATTTCCGAAACCACAACACGCGGCTTCAACGACCGCATTCGGGACCGCGCCTTTCGCCTCTTAGAAGACCTTTCTGACGAGCCCAAGCGTCGCCTCTCCGGCCTAAAACTCCCCTATCTTGGTTTCGACACCGAAGCAGTTCCTTCTTTTTCCCCCACCCCAACGCTCAGGTCAGTTCTTGACGAGCTCTTTGATTGCCAAGCAGAGATCAATGCCCGGTTCGAACAGGAGCCAGTCGGCCTATTGATCACCCTGGACGAGCTGCACTACGCGCACATGGACGAGATCATTGAATTTGGAACAACGATTCAACACCTCGTGCGGGAGGACCGCGAAATAGCGGTTGCAATGGCAGGCATTCCAGGCGCGGTAAAGCCACTTCTCGCCGCGGATGAAGGCCGCAATCCCGTGACTTTTCTACGGCGCGCAAACCGAATCGAAACCGGGATGGTACCAATTACGGAAGTTCGCACCGCCATGGATAAGACGACAGAACAGGTCGGCGTCTCGTGGACGCCGGAGGCTCTCGACAACGCATCCAGGGCGACCGGCGGCTATCCCTTCATGATTCAGCTTGTCGGGCAACATGCTTTCCGTAACTGCACCGGCACCGAGATCAACAACGAAGCCGTCTCTCGCGGCATCCGCGCAGCCCGGAGAAAGCTTGGGCAACTTGTACATGAGCCGTCAATTGCGGACCTTTCTGAAGTCGACCGAACATTTCTCACTGCCATGTCCTCCGACGACGGCCCCTCACGCATGTCGGACATCGCGGCACGCATGGGAGTTGACGCGCAGTATGCGGGCAATTACCGCAAGCGCCTGATCGATGCCGAAATGATCCGCCCCACATCCCACGGTTATGTCGACTACGAACTGCCCTACATGCGTGACTACCTGCGCTCTCACCACGCAGCCGACGCCATGGAACAGTTCTCCATCTGGCCCGAATGAGGGGTGCCGCTTCGCTAGAGCGCTAGCGCCCTCACGTTCGGCCAACGCTCCCACCACCGACAAAACGCCACACCTTCATTCACGTGACGTCAGACGCTATACGCGATGGCTGCGGCGCTGGTCTAGCGACTAGCTGAGCTACCGCCCATATGTTGTGCGCCGTGATGACGGCGCCAGCGCGGGCACATCGAGTGCAAAGACCGCGTCTGGGGGTGCCTGAGGCAGCGCATAGAACCACCCGCCCTACCTGAGGATAGGATTAAATTATCCCTGTAATTGTGCCAGCCGTTACTCGAGACGACTGCGTCCTCCAGCGAAGGCAGCAAAGTGAAAAACCGACAACACACTAGGTTTCTCTCGGCCATTTGGGCAGCATTACTCACCGTGCTGCTGACAGTAGCGGGAGGGCCTGGCCTTCCCTCGATCGCTAAGGCCGAGCCCGAAGCAACACCCGACCGGCAGGTTCTCAAGTGCTACGACGAGCAGCGCATCCTCTACTGCGAACCGGAGTACCTGCAAGAACTCATCAACCAGGCGGGAACAACACCGACACGGATTGAGATCGGCAACGGTACCGAAACTCTCGTGACGAAGACCTTGGTTATTCCGGCAGGCGCAGACATCGAGCTCGTGGATACGAACATTGTCGGCTGGAATTCCAGCACCAAGATTATTCGCGAAGACGGCGATTTCACCGGCAGCCTCATCCGGGTTGAGAAGGGTGGCAAGCTCACGCTTTCCGACGGCACCGGGAACGGCGAAGGCATCATCATCGACTCCCGCGCGCAATACGAGAACGTGGTGACGGGCAGCTCGTTCTCCCCCACCATCATGGTCGAAGGCGAGCTAGTGATGAACGCCGGCACCATCACCGGCGCCCGCAAGATGAGCAGCGGTGGCGAAGGCGCAGTCACCGTTAAGGGCAAGGACGCGAAGTTCACCCTCAACGACGGCAAGATCACCGACAACCAGCGCAAGACGGGTAGCCAGTTCGGTGCCGCGAACGTCGCACTGACCAAGGGGGCGACCATGGTGATGAACGGTGGTGAAATCTCCAAGGGTATATCCGAACACAGCCCCTACGCTTATGGCGAGGTCGGCGGCATCGGCGTTTTTGACGGCGCCCACCTGACCATCAACGGTGGCAAAATCACGGAAAATACGGGCTGGTCGGGAAATATCAATGTCATCCACTGGCTGAACGAAAGCAATGTGAAGCCCGGCGACGATACGTCGGATACACGATCCACTGTGGTGTTCAACGACGGTGAAATTACGAAGGGCAAGGCCGCCTTCGCTGGCGGCGGCATCAACATCTTCGGCAACGCAGATGTCACGATGAACGGTGGGATCATCGACAGCAACGCTGCGCCGAACGGTGGTGGCGTCAACGCGATGGACATGTACATCAACGGTGATCCTCGCACCTACCAAGAGATCGATTCCGACGGCTCTCGCTGGGCCAAGCAGCACTTCGGCGAACCCAAGCCCGAAAAGTGGACCGAAATCTCCCCTGCCAGGTTCACCATGAACGGCGGGAGCATCACGAACAACAGCGCCACCCGCACTGGTGGTGGTGTCAACGTGATCTCCAACGCCGTACAACTCAACGCCGGCATGATCGAAGGAAACAGCGCCCATGATCAGGGTGGCGGCGTCTACGTTGCGACGAAGTCCTACAACGCCCATTTCATGGACACCCTCATCACCGATAACCAGGCTGCCGCTCTTGGTGGCGGCATCTGGCTGTGCCCTACCGGCAGCCTGATCATGCACGTTACGAACGGTGTGGCCGTCTTTGAGAATGAAGCCACCAAGAGTTCTTCGCCTTGGCACTGGGGCGACGACATCGCGCATGACAATTACGGATCGGCGCACCCGGCCGGTCTGCGCATCGATCCACGCATGCTCGGTGGCGGTGAACCCGCCTTCTACAAGGATGGCTCAGTGGCTTCGGAGGGCACCCGCTTCGATCCTGCAAACCCAGGGAAGAAGCAGATCTTCGACGGTGAAGCGCGTGACTCTGACGAGAACGCTGACTACCGCACCGCGATTCAGAACGAGGGTCTGAAGGCCGTCGTCGATGACGCGGCGAAGGAAACGGCGAAGTCCTGGGCAAAGCTCACGATCCAGAAGAACACGGCGCCACGCGGTGCTGGTGTCGGCTCGAATGGTGGGCTCACTTTCGGCACCCCTGAAAGCACCGAGGTGAAAGTCGCCAAGGCATGGAAGGACGCTGAAGGTAAGGACCTTGATGCTGACGCGACTGTTCCGGTCAAGGTTCAGCTCGTGGGAACAGTCGGCGGCGAGCAGTTCAACGTTGGCCAGCCGGTAGAGCTGAATGCCGACAACGGGTGGACGCACACCTTCGCTGACCTGCCGAAGACGAAGACCATCAACGGTGAACAGGTTGAAGTCCAGTACACGGTCGAAGAGCTGGCCGTTGAAGGCTTCACCAGCAAGGTCACCGGCAACGCGAAGGATGGCTTCACCATCACGAACACTGAGAACCCGCCAGCCACGACTGAAGTGCCGGTTGAAAAGGTCTGGAAGGACGCCGACGGTGCCGATCTCGATGCTGAGTCGACCACGCCGGTGAAGGCCCAACTGGTCAAAACCGTCGACGGTAAGTCCACCCCGGTAGGTGACCCGGTTGAGCTGAACGCCGACAACGGCTGGAAGCACACCTTCACCAACCTACCGCTGACCGAGAAGATCGACGGCAAGAAGCTCGACATCCAGTACACGGTCGAAGAGCTGGCCGTTGAAGGCTTCACCAGCAAGGTCACCGGCAATGCGAAGGATGGCTTCACCATCACCAACACGGAGATCCCGCCAACGACTCCGCCCACGACGCCTCCAAGCACCCCACCGACGACCCCGCCAAGCACACCGCCGACGACCCCTCCAAGCACCCCACCAACGACGCCACCGACGACCCCGCCAACGACTCCACCGACGACGCCACCAAGCACCCCACCGACGACACCGCCGACGACGCCACCAAGCACCCCGCCAACGACACCGCCGACAACTCCGGAATCCACCCCGGAGCCGACGCCGGAACCAACACCGACGCCTGAAAAGCAGCAGCCGCCGCTGGCTCGTACCGGTGTTCAAATCGGCGGGACGCTCGCCCTGGCCCTGGTACTGATCGGAATCGGTGCTCTCCTGGTCAGCCGCAAGAAGCGCTAACAGCAGGTAGGCTCATCGCCTCCTGAACGGGCAGTGGCCCTGGAACTTAACCAAAGTTCCAGGGCCACTCGCATATCCAAGGCTTCTTAGTGCCCGCGCGGCTGGCTCAGCGACTTGCCCGACTCGAAGAAGGGCTGCAGCTGGTTGTCGTACATGGACAGCGCAGAACCGATCGCCATGTGCATGTCCAGGTACTGGTAGGTGCCCAGGCGGCCACCGAAGAGCACCTTGTTCTCCTCAGACTCCGCGGCCGCGAGCTTGCGGTAAGCCTCCAACTTCTCGCGGTCCTCCGGGGTGTTGATCGGGTAGTACGGCTCGTCGTTGTCCTCCGCGAAGCGGGAGTACTCCTTGACGATGACCGTCTTGTCCTTCGGGTACTTGTCCTCGCGCTCGGGGTGGAAGTGACGGAACTCGTGGATGCGGGTGTACGGGACGTCCGCATCGTTGTAGTTCATCACCGGGGTGCCCTGGAAGTCGCCGGTGTCCAGCACCTCCTGCTCGAAGTCGAGGGTGCGCCAGCCCAGGTGGCCTTCCGCGTAGTCAAAGTAGCGGTCCAGCGGGCCGGTGTAGACCACAGGCGCGTCCGGGGACTCGGCGCGCAGCTCGTCACGGACATCGAACCAGTCGGTGTTCAGGCGCACCTCGATGTTCTCGTGGTCCGCCATGTTCTCCAGCCACTTGGCGTAGCCCTCGACCGGCAGGCCCTCGTAGGTGTCGTTGAAGTAGCGGTTGTTGAAGGTGTAGCGCACCGGCAGGCGGGAAATGTTGGACGCCGGCAGCTCCTTCGGGTCGGTCTGCCACTGCTTGGCAGTGTAGTCGCGGACGAAGGCCTCGTAGAGCGGGCGCCCGATCAGCGCGATGCCCTTCTCCTCGAGGTTCTTGGCATCCCGTGGGTCCAGGCCGTCGGTCTGGTCCTTGATCAGCTGGCGGGCCTCGTCCGGGCTGTAGTACCTGCCGAAGAACTGGTTGATCAGGCCCAGGCCCATCGGGAACTGGTAGGCGGTGCCCTTGTGCATCGCGAAGACGCGGTGCTGGTAGTCGGTGAAGTCCGTGAACTGGTTGACGTAGTCCCACACCCGCTTGTTGGAGGTGTGGAAGAGGTGGGCGCCGTACTTGTGAACTTCGATGCCCGTGGTGGGCTCGGCCTCCGAGTAGGCGTTGCCACCCAGGTGGTCGCGGCGTTCGACGATCAGAACGCGCGCGTCATTCTGCGAGGCAGCGCGCTCGGCAACGGTCAGGCCGAAGAAGCCGGAGCCAACAACAATGAGGTCATATATCCCGTTTGTGCTCATGTGCCCCAGGGTACTGGGTGGGCCGGGAAAACTAGTTGAGCAAAACCCGTAGCAGCGCCATTTGATACCTCTTGATACATCGGCAATGTATCAAGAGGTATCAACCCAGCCTCGAGTTCACCGCGCCCGGATTCGCCGAGTACGTGCTGGCGGTCGACGGCGCATAGCCGAGCAAAACGCGTTAGCTTTCCCACCACTGGCGAACTGGCATGCCGGTGGAACCATCCGCGTAGGGCTTCACGGCCAGCACCTGGTGCAGCTGCACGATATTGTGCTCGAAACCCCACTCGGAACCGGCCATGTACAGGCCGAACAGCCGGGCGGTGGCCTCACCCACGACGGCCACCGCCTCCTCCCAGTTCTCCGCAAGCAGCTCGCACCAATCGTGCAGGGTGCGCTGGTAGTGGAAGCGCAGGTTCTCCTCGTGGTGCACGTCGAAGCCCACGTCCTGCATGCGGGTCACGATCGTGCCGGAACCGGTGAGCTCGCCGTCGGGGAAGATATAGCGGCCGATGAACTTCCCGGCGTTGATGCGCTCGTTGGTGGGGCGGGTGATGCAGTGGTTCAGCATCCGACCACCCTCCCGCAGCCGGCCGTACATCAGCTGGAAGAACTCCTCGTACTGGCGGCGCCCCACGTGCTCGAGCACGCCGATCGCGGAGATGGCGTCGAAGCCGGTCTCGGGGACGTCGCGGTAGTCCATCAGCCGGATCTCCGCGAACTCCTCCAGGCCTTGCTCGCGGATCTTCTCATTGCCCCACGCGACCTGCTCTTCGGACAGCGTCACGCCGATGGCCTTCACTCCACGGGCGGCGGCGTAGCGCACCATCCCGCCCCAACCGCAGCCGACGTCCAGCAGGCGGTCGCCCTCGGCAAGCCGCAGCTTGTCGAAGACCAGGCGGTACTTATTCTCCTGCGCCCGGTCGAGTGGTGCCTTCGCGGCCGTGCCCGTCGGCCACAGGCTCTTATCCCAGCCCTCCGGGGTATCGGACTCGTCGGCCGGGTAGTAGGCGCAGGTATAGGTCATGGAGTCGCCGAGGAAGAGCTCGTAGAGGTCATTGCCCACGTCGTAGTGCCGCTGCACGACCTCCTTATCCCGCTCCCGGGAGTGCCGGGAGAGCCCCTCGAACAGGGCCTTCTTCCAGCCCGGCTGGTCCTCCTGTGGCGGGATCGGCATTGGCCGGATCGCATCCAGGCGCTTCAGGGACCGGGCGATGCGCGCCCCGGTGGCAGCCGATGGCTTGCGGAAGGACTCGTAGTAGAAGGTCTGCAGGGCGTCGAACATGCCATAAGGGTGGCCGGGATTTTCACCGCTGACCTGCAGTGCGCCGGTGATATAGGCCCGCGCGAGCCCCAGATCGCCGGGCGCGGTGACGATATATGCCAGCGCATCGGAGCTGGTGATCTCCAGCCGGAGCCGCGCATCCGCCGGCCCGGTCTCGGAGCCGTCGAAGCCGGTGACGTGGAAAGGCAGCGGTGGTTCGGTGATTGCCTCCACGATCTCCGCCACCGTCATTGGAGTGAAACCCGAATTCATGTTCTCTACTTGCCTTTCCTTCTTCGCTGTTTTTCTGTTGTCCTTTTTAATTTTTTGACGTCAACGCGCCCGAGCCTGCCCTGGCTGGGCGCTATGTCAGGCGCCCTGCTAGGCCCAGTCCACGGTCTTTTCGTACAGCCCGGGGAAGCGCCCCTGCGGGTCGTAGACTTCCTTGAGCTGGGCCGGGAAGCTGCCGCCGTAGAGCTGCTCGAAGGTCTCCCGGTCGTAGAAAGCTTCGGAGTAGAGGGACTTGTGCCCGCCCAGGTCGCTGACCTTCTCCTCGACGAGCTTGTTGAACGCGCCGGCGGGGGCGTCCTTGCCCAGCAAGTCGACGGGGACGGAGGACCAGAAGCCGACGTTAACCCAGGTCTGCCCCACCGTCAGCGGGTAGAGCGGCCACGGGTGTTCCTTGTCCGCGCCCAGGGTCTCGCCCTCACCGACCAGCTCGGTGCCGTCCGCGCCGGTGCCCCGAATGCGGATCGGGCAGAGCCACACGGGCTCGATCTCGCAGGAATGGAAGAACCACTCGAGAAACTCTGGCAGGTGCTCCGGGGTGACCTCGATGTCCTGGACCACGCGCTCGCGGGCAGGCCGATTGTTGGCGGCCTCGATGCGGTCGGCGAGGTCGTATTTGCGGTCCCAGCCGATGATCTTCCAGTAGAAGCTGGAGCGCAGCAGGTCGCGGGGCCACATGCGGCGGATCGTCGGGTTCTGGGTGCCGAAGGCGCGGCTGGCCCAGAACCAGTCCACGTCCCAGCGCCACAGGTAGTTGCGGATGCTCAGCCGGTCGCGCAGCACGCCTGTGGGGTGCTGGATCGAGCGGTAGTAGATCCGGTCGCGGGTGTAATCGCTGGTCGGCCCGGGTTCGTCGGTCTGGCGGCCGAGCATGAGGTAGCACTCCTCCAGGCTGAACACGGCACCGTCGAGGTAGTCCACCGCCTCGCCCTCGTACTCCCCCGTCTCGACGATCTGCTCCATCGTCTCGGTGAGCGCGTGGACGTCGTGGAAACGGACGTGTCGCAGCTCCACGAAATCCTTGACCTTCTCCAGTTCGATCTTCAGCCGCACCGCGTAGCCCAGGGAGCCGTAGGAGTTCGGGAAACCCCGGAAGAGGTCGACGTTCTGCGTCGGCGAGCAGGTCACCACCTCACCGGTGCCGGTAAGGACGTCCATCTCGATCAGAGCCTCGTGTGGCAGCCCGTTGCGGAAGCACGCGGACTCCACGCCCAGCCCGGTGACTGCCCCGCCCAGGGTGATCGTTTTCAGCTGCGGGACGACGGTCGGGCTGTAACCGTAGGGCAGGACGGTATCCACCAGGTCCTCGTAGGTGCACATCCCCTGCACGTCCGCGGTTCCCGCCACCGGGTCGACGGCGATCACACCACTCAGGCCGGAGACGTCCAGGCCCGGTGTGGTCGACTGGTTACGGCCGCGGAAGAGGTTGGAGGTTTTCTTCGCCAGGCGGACGTTCTCCCCTGGCGGAATGGCCGCGTAGCTGGCCCGCAGTGTCTCCACCGCTTGCTCGTGCGCGAACCAACCAACCGGTTGCAGTTCGCGCGCATCGAGGCCGTTGCCGATACGTAACGCATCGGTGGTTTTTCCGACGGTCTCCACGGCAATATTCTTCAGCGCACCCAAGACAGTCATATCTCCCACCATAACCACGCGCGTCTTTTCACGCCGTGGCGGCGGGTGGGACACGGCAGTAGCGGCGAGAAAAGGACGCCCGAAGCCTAGAGCCAGCGCTGCAGGACCTCGGCGACCCCGTCGTCGTCATTGCTGGTGGTGACCACGTCCGCAGCCGCCTTGACCTGGTCCTCCGCGTTGCCCATCGCGACCCCGAGCCCCGCCCACTCGATCATCTCCAGGTCATTGGGCATGTCCCCGAAGACAACGACGTCCTCCCGGCGGATCGGTTCCGTCCCAGGTGCCGCCTGTTCGTTGAGGTGCGCTATCAGCTCCTCGATGGCGCTGCGCTTGGTCACGCCCGGCGCGGAGAACTCCACCAGCCCACCGCCCCAGCTGTAGGACATGTGGGTCAGCTCGGGGTCGATGTGGTCGGCAAGGGCGTCGTAGATCTGGCGGGAGGTGACATTCGGGTTGCGGCCCAACAACTTCACGGCTGGCTGGGAGATGACCTCGTCCACGGGGCAGATGAGGTGTTCGTCGGACTCCCAGGCGTGGGTGAAGTCCGGCTCCACCACGTAGAGCTCCTCGGCGCGGTCAAAGGCGCTGGCACCGGCGCGCTCCACCCCGAAGCCCACGCCGGGGCCAGTGGGGGTCTGCGGGGCAGACTGACGGCCGAAGAGGTACTCCGGCAGGTGGGTCGGCAGGTGTCGGGTGTGCTCCAGGGAGGTCTCGACGATGCTGCGCATGTCCTCGGGCGAGAGGGTTTTCGCGCGGATGATCTCGTCGCGGGCGGAATCATAGGTCACTGCACCATTGGCGCAGATGCACAGCGGGCGGATCGGGAGCTGTTCCAGCACCGGCAGCATCCAGCGGGCGGGCCGGCCGGAGGCCAGGGTGAAGATCGTCCCGCTGGCGGTGAGCCGGCGGACGGCGTCCCGCAGCCGCGGGGAGACGCGTTCCTTGCTGTTGAGCAGGGTGCCGTCGATGTCGCTGACGATCAGCCGCGGCTGGCTCATTAGTTCTTCCGGCCCTGCTGAGCCTGCTGCTCGCGCTTGCGCTTGCGTTCCGCCTGGTCGGCACGGTCCTGGGCGGTGGCCTCCTCCAGGGTGGGGGCGGTGCCGCCAAAGCGGGCCGGGACCCAGGCCTCGCCCTTCGGCATGGGGCCGTAGCGGCGCACGTACTCCTGCTGGGCCTCGTCCAGCTGAGCCTTCATGGCCTCGTGGAGCCGCTCGGTGGTCTCGATGGAGTCCTCGGTAACCTCCACCGGCTCGCCGACGCTGATGACCAGCTTGGCGTTCTTGGGTCGGAGGTTATTCTTGCCGCCCTTGGTCCAGATCCGCTGGGAGCCCCAGATGGCCATGGGGATCAGCGGGGCACCGGAGTCGCGGGAGATGATTGCCGCCCCCTGGCGCAGCTCCTTGACCTCGAAGGAGCGGGAGATCGTCGCCTCTGGGAAGATCCCCACCAGCTCGCCGACCTTCAGCCGCTCGATGGCCTCGTTGACGGAAGCCTGGCCGTCTGCACGATCCACCGGAATGTGGCGGCACGCCTCCATCGGCGGCTTAGCGAACTTGTTATCCCAGATCTCCTTCTTCGCCATGAAGCGCACCAGGCGCTCGCCGCGGAAGTGGGCGGGGATGCCACCGTAGACGAAGTCCCAGTAGCCGGTGTGGTTCACCGCGAGCAGCGCCCCGCCCTCAGCGGGGATCCGCTCATGGTGCATCACCACCACCTCGAGGCGCTGGATGTAGCGCATCAGCAGCTTCGCCGCCCGAATGATGATCCGGCCGTACACGAGCTCCTGGGATTCCGGGTGCTTCGGGGTCTCCACCCCCTTGCTGGTCAGGGTGAAGGCCGAGTCGGTCCACCGATCAATGGAGAAGATGGATCCCACGCGGGATAGGAGTGCCGGGAGCTTAGCCATGGTCGTGATCCTCTGCTATGTGGGAGCCCCGCCGCAGGAGGACGGGGCTGTAGTGGTGGGGTTCAAGTGGTGCGAGTCAGTCGTGCGGGGCGCCGTGGTTCCGGGCCCTTGAACGACACAACCCTTGGGTGACAGGGCCAGGGCCTGGCGGCCTAGTTCTTCGGGGTCAGGACATCCTTGCCCACGAACGGACGCAGCGCCTCCGGGACGACGACGGAGCCGTCGGCCTGCTGGTGGTTCTCCAGGATGGCGACGAGCCAGCGGGTGGTCGCCAGGGTGCCGTTCAGGGTTGCGGCGACCTGCGTCTTGCCGTCGGCGTCCCGGTAGCGGGTCTGCAGGCGGCGGGCCTGGAAGGTCGTGCAGTTCGAGGTGGAAGTCAGCTCGCGGTAGGTGTTCTGCGTCGGGACCCAGGCCTCGGTGTCGAACTTGCGGGCAGCCGAGGAGCCCAGGTCGCCGCCGGCGGTGTCGATCACGCGGTACGGGACGTCGATCGCCGCGAGCATATCCTTCTCCAGCTGCAGCAGTTCCTGGTGGATCTCGGTGGCCTGCTCCGGGCGGCAGTAAACGAACATCTCGAGCTTGTCGAACTGGTGCACGCGGATGATGCCGCGGGTGTCCTTGCCATAGGAACCGGCCTCGCGGCGGAAGCAGGAGGACCAGCCGGCGTAGCGCTTCGGTTCGTCCAGGTCGATGATCTCATCGGAGTGGTAACCGGCCAGGGCGACCTCGGAGGTGCCGACGAGGTACAGGTCGTCCTCCTCCAGGCGGTAGACCTCATCCGCGTGGGCGCCCAGGAAACCGGTGCCGCCCATGACCTCGGGGCGCACAAGCACCGGCGGGATCATCAGCTGGAATCCCTTCTCGGTGGCCTTGCGGGCGGCCAGCTGCATCATGCCGAGCTGCAGCAGCGCACCGTCGCCGGTGAGGAAGTAGAAACGGGAACCGGAGACCTTCGTGCCGCGCTTCATGTCGATCAAGCCGAGGGACTCGCCGAGCTCCAGGTGATCCTTCGGCTCGAAGTCGAAGGTGGTGGGCTCGCCGACGTGCTCGAGGACCACGAAGTCCTCCTCGCCACCGGCGGGCGCGCCCTCGACGACGTTGGAAATCTGCATCTGCAGATCGTGCAGTGCCTGCTCCGCGTCGCCCTGGGTGGCCTCCAGGTCCTTGACAGCCTGGGCCTTCTGCTTGCCTTCCTCGCGCAGCTGGGCCTTCTCCTCATCGGAGGCGGCGGCCATCTTCTGGCCCATCGCCTTGGAGAACGCCTTCTGCTCCGCGCGGGCCTGATCGGCCGCGGAAATCGCCTCGCGGCGCTGGCGGTCGGCCTCCAGCAGCTGGTCAACCAGTGCTGGGTCCTCCCCACGGGTACGCTGAGATTCACGAACGAGGTCTGGATTTTCTCGCAGGAGCTTGAGATCAATCATGGCTCCTAGCTTAGCTATAGTGGTGGGATAAAGTTTCCTCCCGCACCGCCGTCGCCGAAGAAAGTGAAACATGAGTATTAGTCACGCCACCTGGACTCGCCGGATGCGCAGCGTGACAGTCATGACCCTGGCAGCACTGTGCGGTGGCGTCGCCGCCGGCGCCTACACTTACGCCGCCGACAGCAACGCCGGACCGACCATCGCGCCACCAGCCAACGAGGCCGAGGCCCCCGAGGTTCGCGCCGCCGCGTTTACCAACGCGGACACCGGCCAGTGCGTCAACTGGACCCGCACCCCGAGCGGACAGAACACCGACTTCCTCACCGTTGACTGCAAGAAGCCGCACCGCTTCGAGGTCTCCGCCCGCGAGGACCTGCGCACCTACCCCTCCAGCGAATTCGGCGCGAAGGGCGCGCTGCCTGATGTGAAGCGCCAGGCCGAGCTCAGCCAGGAGCTCTGCGTCGGCCCCACCATGCGCTACCTGGAGGGCAAGCTGGACCCGAACGGGCGCTACACCATCTCCCCGATCCTGCCGCCGGAGTCCTCCTGGGCGGAGGGCGACCGCACCATGCTGTGCGGCGTGATGGTGCAGGACGCCGAGGGTAAGTCCGTCGAAACCACCGGCCTGGCCGCCGAGCAGGACCAGTCGCGCGTCTACGAGCCGGATACCTGCGTGCAGGTGCAGGGCCGCTCCACCCGCGTGGTGCCGTGCAGCGAGGACCACACCTGGCAGGTCACCCACCAGGTGGACCTGGGCAAGATCTTCAACGGCGACGAGTGGCCCGACATCAAGCGCCAAAACGACGCCCTGAACAAGATCTGCACCGAGCAGGCGGAGAACTACATGGGCGGCGAGGAGAACCTCTACCAATCCACGCTGACCCCGTTCTGGACCACCCAGCCGGAGGAGTCCTGGGTCACCGGCTCCCGCCAGGCGAACTGCGCGCTGATCGCGACGGAGGGCGACGGTTTCGCCACCCTGAAGGGCGATGCCCGGCAGCAGTTCACGGTCAACGGCAAGCCGCCGAAGACCCCGCCGAAGCGACTGCCGAAGCGCAGCGAGGCGCCGACCCCGGCCCCGGAGGACGCTAATGCTGAGGGCAATCCGACTCCTTAAGCGGGCACCACGAGCGAAGGTGATTGAGCATTGAGCATCGAGGTCAGCGAAGAGGAGTTCGAGGAACTCGTCGACCAGGGGCTGCGCCGCATCCCACGGGAACTACTGGACAACGTCGATAACGTCGCGATCGTCACCGAGGACTATAACCTCGACTCCCCCAGCATCCTGGGCCTCTACGAGGGGGTCGCGCTCACCGAGCGGACCAGCGAATACACCAGCGCACTGCCGGACAAAATCACGATCTACCGCCTGGCGCTGCAGGATGTCGTCGACACCCGGGAGGAGCTCGTCGAGCAGGTCGCGATCACCGTCATCCACGAGCTCGGCCACCACTTCGGCATCGACGACGACCGGCTCCACGAACTCGGCTGGGGCTAGCTGGTTTAGCTGGGTTTAGGCCAGCTCCGGGACGCCGAACGGGCCCCACTCAGTGACGCGGAAGCGGCCGCGCACCCCGTCCCGGAACTGCTCGTCCACAGCCTCCGCGACCTGGTCGAGCAGCTCGCCGAAATCCTCCGGCAGGGCGATGGAGACCACCTGCCCATTCGGCAGATACGCGCGGTATGCGAACTCCGGATCGACCGCGCCCAGCCAGGTGGCGACGAGGCGAATCACAGCACCGTGGCTGACCAGGACGGCGTCCGCGTCTTCGGCCTGCGCCGCCGCAACGACGGCGAGCGCCTGCGGCAGGTAGCTGCTCAGAACCTGGGCGCCGGAAGAACCACCGGGGACGACCTTGTCGATCTGGCCATGCAGCCAGTCCCCCAGTAGCCGGTGGTAGAGCTCGTGCGAGTCCTCGTCGTTCTTCATCTCCATGTCCCCGGCCGGGATCTCGGCCACACCGAAGACGGAGGCCAGGGAGCCCGCGTGCTCGCCCGCCAGCTCGACGGCGGCGGTGTCGGCCAGCCCGGCGAGTTCGCGGCCCCGGAAACGCTGGAAGCCCTCGGCGAAGCTGCTGCCCGGCGCGGCCGCGGCGATGGCCCCACCCTCGGCGGCGAAGGCCGTGGCCAGGCCCGCGGCGGTCTGCTGAGCACGTGCGGCCTGGGAAGAAAGGACGTGCACGCGGTCGCTGGCGTTGCGCAGGTAGCGGCCCGCGGCGCCGGCCTGCTCCCGGCCGAGTGTGGTGAGGCTTGCGCCTGGCAGCGCGGTATCTAGCGCGTGGATTTCGTTGGACGTGGTCTGGCCGTGGCGGACCAGAAACAAGCGGGTCATGTTCTCGCTTCCTTCTCTCAAGCCCGGTGGTCTTCTGCGGGGTTCATCATATCGGCCAGCCACCGCTCGGAGGGGCCGTCATCCGGGGTTTCGGCAGCGACGTTGCCGAGGATCTTCACCAGGTGTTCCTCGTCCACGCCGCGCGGGGCGGTGGCCAGTGGCCAGGAGCCGAGGTAGCGGATCCAGGAGCTCTCCCGCTGCAGCCCCTGCAGGGCAGCGGCGACGGCGGAGTCCTCGATATGGCCGATCATCTCGATGTGGAATACGTAGGTGCCCAGCAGCTCGCGGGTGGGCCGGGAGCTGATTCGGGTGAGGTTCACCCCGCGCAGGGAGAGCTGCTGCAGGGCGTAGATCAGGCTGCCGGGGCGGTCGTGTTGGGCGGTGAAGGCCACTCCGGTGCGGTCGTGGCCGGTGCGCGGTGCGGGCGGGACGGGGCGGGAGACCAGGGCGAAGCGGGTGAAGGCCTCGGCGACGTCGGCGACGTCCGTGGCGATTGCTTCCAGCCCGTAGATCTCGAGAGCACGCAGCGGGGCCGCGCAGATATCGGCACGCCCCTCGGCGACGGCCTGGGCCGCGGCCGCGTTGGAGGGCGCCGGGCTGAACTGCACCTCAGGCAGGTTCTCGGCCACCCAGCCACGTACCTGCGCCTCGGCGACGGGGTGGGTGCTGAACACGGGGGTCGCCGCGCCCTCCTCGGCGCTGGCGGCACTGCGGAAGCGCTCAGCCTCCCCGGCGCGCACTCCGATCGCGAAGCGGATCGGAACCAGCAGCTCGGCGAGGATCTGCACTCGGTCGCCGGTGACCAGCGCGTCCTCGGCCTGGGCGACGGGGCCGTCCACGGAGCTCTCCAGCGCGATGACCGCGTAGTCGGCTCGGCCTTCACGGAGCTCACCGAGCGCATCGGCCGGGCTGGTGCGGGGCTCCAGCTGGGCGGCGTTCTCGGGGTCGGACCCAGCTGAGCTGGCGGGCACGCCGGGCACGTGGCCTGCGCGCAGGAACTCGAGCGCGGCCTGCTCGGTGAAGGTGCCCCGCGGGCCGAGGAAAGCGATGGTGGGAGTGTTGCTCATGGCCCCGATACTAGTGGGCTACATCACGAGGGTGGGCGGGGCCGGCGGGTAACCTAGCCGGTGTGACACAGCTCAGCCCCACCCCCGATACTTTCGCCCAGCGGCTCGCGGCAGTGAGCCAGCAGACCGGACTTTCGCCCGCGCAGCTGGGGGTGGCGCGGGTCTACGACTGCCCGCACGTCGATTCCGCGAGTAGCGCGTCCCACCTCAACGGAGAGGAGCTGCTGGTCAAGGACACCCAGCAGGTCGCGGGCGAGTGGGTGACGATGGGCAACGCGCGTCAGGGCTTCCGCGCCACGCACAGCGATACCGCGGTGGAAAACCTGCTCGCGACGGGCGCCCGACTGGTGGGAGCGAGCGCGAGCGCGGAGTACGGCACCAGCGCCTATACCGAGCCCGTCGGGCAGGAGGCCCCGGTCAGCCCAATCAGCCCGTCGATGATGGCTGGTGGTTCCTCTGGCGGGGCCGCTGCGGCGGTCGGCCACGGGGTGGCGCGGATCGCGCACGCGACGGACGGGGGCGGCTCCATCCGGGTGCCAGCGGCCTGCTGCGGGCTGGTGGGTCTCAAGCCGGCGCACGATACCTCGGTGGGAGGGTTCAACCCCTCCGCCCACGGCTACCTTGCGGACTCCTTCGCGAACACGCGCAAGGCCTATCAGCTGCCCCGCACCCAGCCGTGGGGCCTGCGGGTGGGCTATACGAATCAGCCTTTCCACCACCACTCCCGGGTCGATCCCGCGATCGCCGCGGCCACCGCAGGGGCCACCGCGCTGTTAACCAACGGGGAATCGGTGGCGGAGGTCCGCCAGGCACCGCAGCCCTATGACCCGGCGAATTTCGAGCTTTTCGCGACCGTGCTCTCCACCCGCTGCGCGGAGCTGCCGGAGCCACTCTCGGAGCTCACGGCCTGGCTCAAACGGCAGGGCACGGGCGTGCCACGCTGGCGCCGCGAGGAGATGGAGCGCAGCATCCACCGGATGCGTCAGACAGCGCTTCACCGTTGGTCGGCAGCGGGCTTGGATGTCGTCGCCACCCCGATGCTGGCGTGCGCTCCCCCGGCACCGGGCGCGTTCTCGCGGCTGAACCCGCGACTGAACTTCTGGGCGCAGACGGCCTGGACGCCGTGGGGCACACTGTGGAATCTCTGCGGTTGGGCCTCGGTGACGGTACCGCTGGTTGACCCGTCTCGAGTGCCGGGCCGGTGGCCGATCGCGCTGCAACTCGGCGCGGTGGGCGACCGTGTGAGCGCGTCAGACCTTTTGGCTTTGGGCGAGCAGGTGCAGGCCGCCGCGGCGGTGCTTCCGGTGGAGGGCCTTTCACTGGCCGAGCCCGGTGACCTGGGTTCCCTGAACTACGAGCCCCGCCCCGGCGCGGGCAACCACAGCGCTGGGTGCGACTGCACAGCGGAGCACAGCCACGAGCCCTGCGAGCAACGGCAGCCATGAGTGCCGAGCTCCTCCCCCGCGACCGGCGAGCCCTGCGCGTCGAGCTCGCCCTCCTGCTGGCGGTCACCTTCGGCGCCTCCGGTCTGCGCGCGACGCTACGGCTGGTCGAGGCCCTCACGGATCCCGCCCCGCTCAATGAGCAGGAGGCTTTGCTCAACCAGTCCCAGTCCCACCTTGCGTGGCTGGATCCGGCTTTTCAGCTGATCACCTCCGGTGTGCTCCTGGCATGGGGCGGGCTGGCGGCTTTCCTCCTGCTGAGGCACCTGCCGCCCCAACCGGCTGAACACCTGACGTCCCGACCTGCCCTGCGCCTGCGGATCCGCGCCAAAGATTGGCCCCACGGGGCGGGGCTGGCCGCACTCATCGGACTGCCGGGCCTGGCGTTCTATGCGCTGGCGGTGCACCTGGGCGCCTCAAAGGTCGTGGTGCCCTCCGGGTTGGGCGAGCACTGGTGGACGCTGCCCTCCCTGCTGCTCAACGCCTGGGCCAATGGGGTGGCCGAGGAGCTGATCGTCGTCGCCTGGCTGGCAACCCGGCTGCGGCAGCTGAACGTGCGCTGGCCCGCGATCTTCGCGGCCTCGGCCCTGCTGCGGGCCAGCTACCACCTCTATCAGGGCCTATCCGCGGGCCTGGGTAATGCGGTGATGGGGCTGGTCTTCATCGAGTATTTCCGCCGCACCGGCCGGGTCTGGCCTCTCGTCATCGCCCATGGGCTCATCGACACGGTGGCTTTCGCGGGCTATGCCCTGGGCGGCGGTGGCCTCGTGGGCGTCGGCTAGGTGGGAACCGGGCTGCTAGGCTTAAGGGCCATGCGCCCGGAGAATACTGCAGGCCAGAAGGCCGAAAATCCCCTTCCTGATCAGGCTGACCCCTTCACTCAGAACCAGTCGCTAAACCCGGAGGCACTTGCCTCCATCATCGCCTCACTCTCCACGAGCAGCCAGGACTATCTGAAAGCTATTTGGAATCTCCGGGAGTGGAGTGCGAACCCCGTGACCGCCAAAGCCCTGTCCTCCCAAGTCGGGGTGCGCCTGTCCACGGCCTCGGATGCGATCAAGAAGCTCCGCGAGCAGGGATTCGTGGATCATGCCCCCTACGGGGAGGTTACCCTCACCGACGTGGGGCGCCGGGTCGCTCTCACAATGGTGCGACGCCACCGCCTGCTGGAAACCTTCCTGTTCAACACGCTCGGTTACCGCTGGGATCAGGTCCACGCGGAGGCGGAGAACCTCGAGCACGCGGTCTCCGATTTCCTGGTGGAACGCCTCGCTGACGTGCTGGGCAATCCAGCTACCGATCCGCACGGGGATCCGATTCCTTCCGCCGATGGTCAGGTCGCGATGCCGGACGCCACCCCGTTGACCGCCTTAGCTCCGGGCGAGCTGGGCCAGGTGGTGCGGATTGCCGACGATAACTCGGAACTGCTGCGGTTCTTTGAGTCCCAGGACCTGGGGGTGGGAATGCAGGTCAGCTGGGATCAGGGCGCCCCCTTTAGCGGCTCAGTGTTGGTCCAGGTGACGGGTAAAAAAAGCTTTCCCCTCAGCGAAGACGCTCTGGGGGCAATTTGGGTGTTGCGCCCAACCAGGAACTAACTACCGCGCGGGGATCTTAGGTCAGGCGGGGGCGGGTACCGAAGATCGGTGGCGGACCAACAGCCATGCTGGCCTCGAAGAAGCTGGAAACTTCCTCGGGGTGAGCCCCACTCTGCAGCCTTAAAAAGAGAGAGAACAAATGCAGAACATCTCCCACCACCTCATCGGGAGAGGCAGAGCTATCAATCAACTCCTTGGCCTCAGCGTGATTGCCGTCGTGAAGAAGTTCTGTGACGGCGATGCTCTCAATCCAGGAACCGTGGCGTTGTACAGATGGATGTTCTCTCATTAGTTTCACCTTCTTTTTCGGCGGTGCTGGCACTGAAAATGCGGTAGAAACCCCACTCCAGAGTGCCGCAATCCCCGGGTTAGGATTGAACGAAGTGCTCCCCTTCGACGGGGTATCTCCACGCCACAAGCATAAGTTCGACGCACCGTAGTTACAACTTGGTCGCGTGGTATCTATTTGTTACGTCGTCATGTATTATGGCGCCATGACTTCGACGTCCACACCTGGAGCAGAAGAAGAAACCCCAGATCTTCTGTACTTTTCCAGCGCTTCCGAAAACACCCACCGCTTCATTCAACGCCTGGAACGCCCCGCACTGCGCATCCCCTTGAGACCCAGGCTCGAAGGCATGATCCGAGTCAACGCCCCCTACGTTCTTCTGCTGCCTTCCTATGGCGGCGGAGCGCTCAATGGGGCCGTACCCAAGCAGGTGATCCAGTTCCTCAACATCCCAGAAAACCGTGCCCTAATCAGGGGAGTAATCACCAGTGGGAATACCAACTTTGGGGAGCATTACTGCATCGCTGGTCCTGTAATTTCCCGCAAATGCGGAGTACCGGAGCTCTACCGTTTCGAGCTCCTCGGCACCGACGAGGACGTCGAGAAGGTTCGCAATGGACTGGACGCCTTCTGGGCACAGCAGGGCAAAGAAAACGCCTAATACATGCAACCCCCCAGAAACGACAGAAACGATTAAACCCACCCCGACCAGCTACAAGGAGTTCAATGAAGAAAACCCTAGAAAGCTCAATCACCCCGCCCAAGAGTAAAACCGACCTGCACACCCCTATCCGCCCCATCAACTGGAACCGAGTGCAGGACGAAAAAGACCTCGAAGTCTGGCTCCGACTCACCGCGAACTTTTGGCTGCCTGAAAAGGTACCCCTCTCCAATGATCTGCCGGATTGGAACAGACTCTCTGACCTGGAACGAACCCTCACTATGCGGGTCTTCACCGGATTGACCCTACTGGACACCATGCAGGCCACGGTCGGCGAAATCAGCCAGATTCAGGATGCCCTCACCGAACACGAGGAGGCCGTCTACACCAATATCGCCTTCATGCAGGCAGTCCACGCCCGCTCCTACTCCAGCGTTTTCTCCACCCTGTCCAGCACGCCCGCAATTAACGACGCCTACGACTGGGCGGTCAAGAACGAGGTTCTGCAGACCCGCTGCCGCAAGGTGCTGGTGCACTACTTCGGCGAGGATCCGCTGAAGCGGAAAGTCTCGGCCACGCTGCTGTCCTCCGTGCTGCTCTACGCCGGCTTTTACCTGCCGCTGCACTTCTCCACCCGCGGGGTGCTGAGTAATACCGCGGATATGATCCGCCTCATCCTGCGAGACAAGGCCGTCCACGGCTACTACTCCGGCTATAAATTCCAGCGCGGCATCGAACGCCACCCGGAGCGGGCGGCGGAACTCTCCGATTTCACGCACGAGCTCCTTGAGGAGCTCTACCAGCTGGAGTTGGAGTACTCCACGGAGCTCTACGAACCCTTCGGCCTCATGGCGGATGTAGAACGCTTCGTGAAATACAACGCGAATAAAGCTCTGATGAACCTGGGCTACACCCCAATCTATCCCGGCTCGGAAACGAGCGTCAGCCCAGAAATCCTCTCGGCGCTGACCCCGGGCGCGGATGAGAACCACGATTTCTTCTCCGGTTCCGGATCCTCCTACATCATCGGCATCGCCGAGGAGACCGAGGATGCCGACTGGCAGTTCTAGGCGCGGCATCCGCCACCCAAGCGGAGAACGCGCCCCGCCCCCGACGCCCCCAAGAAAAAGAAGAACACCCCAAGAACAGAAAGGGAGACAAGAATGTCCTCTCAGCACACCGTCAGTGTCCTGGTCGGGAGCTTGCGCGCAGGCTCCTTCGCTCGAAAAATCGCGAAGCAAGCCATCACCTTCTTCCCCAAAAGCTGGGACGTAAAGATCGTGGAGATCGGCCACCTACCGCTCTATAACTTCGACTACGACGACCCCGCCGTCACCGACCTGCCCGTTCCCGAGGCATACCGCGAGTTCCGAGAAATCATCAAAAACTCCGACGGCATCCTCTTCGTCACCCCGGAGAACAACCGCACCATCCCCGCCTGTCTGAAGAATGCGGTAGACATCGGCTCCAAGCCAAATGGGGACGTCGCATGGAAGAACAAGCCAGCCGGCATCATCAGCCACTCCGTGGGACGCATGGGTGGCTATAGCTCTCAGAAGAACCTACGCCTCGCGCTCTCCTATTTCGACATGCCGACCCCGGGGCAACCGGAAGTCTTCCTTGGCCAGTCCCCCACCCTGCTCACCGAAGACGGCACCTTCAATAACGAAGCCACCCGTGATTTCGTGGCAGGCTACGTGCAGCGCTTCGCGCAGCTGGTGTCGGAGACTGCGGCGTAACTCGCCGCACTGCCCGGATCTGGCCGGATCTGGCCGCTGGTTGTCGCCCACGGGCTCATCGACACGGTGGCTTTCGCGGGCAATGCCATCGCCCGCGGTCACCTCAACTTGGAATGGCTGGGGCTGTAGTTACCAGTGTTGCTGGCGGTGCGCGTGACCACGTGGCAACGCTCCCGCTAAGATGTCCCCATGAACTCACGCGATGAATACGCCCGCGACCGGGATGGCAGGATCCTGACCGACCGTTTCGGCCGCCCGGTGCGTCGTCGCCCCGCGCCTGGTCCCGCGTCGAACGCGACGTCCAGCACTCCCGGACCAGGTCAAAAGCCCGCGCCGCCGCGTTACGTCCGCTCGAATATTCCCGACGCCGCCGGCCAGCGCCCGTCCCCGGCGCCGGGACCCGAACGCGGGTGCCACGAAAGGCTCCAGCGTCCAGAGAGGAGCGAGCGCGCAGAGGGGCTCCATCGTCCAGAGAGAACCCAGCGTCCCGAGCCACCGCGCTACCGGCAGGCCCCACCGGCCGATACGCAGCGACCACGCCAAAGCCGCGGGGGCTACGCACCGCACCCGGCCGCAGCTCCGCAGCAAGGCGCGTACCGCCCGGCACACCCGGAGGCCCAGCCACGTGGCGCGTACCAGCAGTCCCCGCGCCCAGCCACCGCCCGGCCGGAGGGGCACCGGCAATACCCGCAGCCCGCGGGCGGGGCGGGCCGCGGCGCCGACTGGGGCGGCCCCGGCCGCCAGCCGCAGCGCATGGAGCCGGGCCGTGGCCGTCCCCGACGCACAGGCCGGACCCGCGCACCACGGCGTCGCCTCGGCATCCGCCGGGTCCTGATGCTCCTGCTCGCGCTATTCCTGGTGATCGGCGGCGGCACGCTGCTGTGGGCGGATTCCCAGCTGCAGCGCACGGAAGCTCTCCAGAACTACGAGGGCCGCGTAGGCGGAACCGCGGGCACCAACTGGCTGCTCGTCGGCTCGGACTCCCGCGCCGGACTGGATCAGGAGACCGCCGATCGGCTTTCCGCGGGCATGCTCGATGAATCGGAGGGCCGCACGGACTCGATCATCCTGGTGCACCTGCCGCTCGTGGGGAAGGCCACGATGATCAGCCTGCCGCGCGATAGCTTCGTCAACATCCCCGGCTACGGGGAAAATAAGATCAATGCCGCCTTCGCCCTCGGCGGCCCCGCGCTCCTGCAGCGCACGGTCGAGGAGGCCACGGGGCTGCGGATCGACCACTACGCGGAGGTCGGCTTCGCTGGCTTCGCCAACGCCGTGGACGGCGTGGGCGGGGTCGAGATGTGCCTCGAGGAGCCTCTCGATGACCCGATGGCGGGCATCAACCTGCCCGCCGGCTGCCAGGAGCTGGATGGGCCGAATGCCCTGGGCTATGTGCGCTCCCGCTACGCCTCGGCGGGCGGCGACCTGGACCGCGCGGGCCGCCAGCGTCAGCTGCTCTCCGCGCTGAGCAAGAAGATGCTCTCCCCCGGCACGCTCTTCAACCCCTTCCGCCTCTTCCCCACGGTCAGCGGCGTCGCCTCATCCCTCACCGTGGACAAGAGCGATCACATGTGGCACCTCGCCCGCCTCGGGGTGAAGATGCGCGGCGCGAAGCAGGAGGTCGTTCCGACCTCGGGCAGCGCGGATAACTACGCGGGCAGCGTCCTACTCTGGGACCAGGCCGCCGCCGAGCAGCTGTTCAGCAGCCTGCGCTAAGCCAGGCTAAGTCCCCGCGCCCGCAGCGCGCCGCACCCGCGGTGCGCATCCACCGCGAGGGCCAGCATGGGTAAAAAGCGGGGCCGGGGAGCCCCGTCAGCGGACTCCCCGACCCCAGCCCCAGCAGGGGCTTAGCGAATCGTGACCTCGCGGGACACGATCGTCTGCTTCGCCTTCTGCTCCTCCGGGGTGAAGCGGCCCGAGTCATTAGCCAGAGCCTCGGCGATCTTCTTATCGAGCGCCTCCAGGCCCTTCTGCCAGACCTGCGGCTCCCAGGAGTTATCGAGGTCCCACACCGGAACCATCACGCCGTGGGTGCGGAACACGCCCGCGAACTTGGAGCCCTCGCCGAGGTTCAGCTCGCCAGCAGCGTGGACGCGAGCCAGCGCATTGAGCAGCTCGTTCTCATCCTCCGGGCGAACCCAACGGATGTGGGCGCGCTCGCCCGGATCAATCCACCAGGCAGCGCCCTTGATGTCCGCGCGCACCTTCTCAGAAGGAAGGACGGAATCGTTGGCGCGGCGCAGCGTCGCCGCGACCTGCGGGTTGTCCTGGTGCTCCTCGGTCAGCCACCAGTTGAAGTCCTGCTCGACGACGATCTCCTCGTCGGCCTTCGGGTCCAGCAGGTCGGTCAGCTCCGGCTCGTTGCCATCGGCCACGCCGACCTCGAGTGCCGCGCCCGGCTCGGCGGTCTTCATCCAGTTCAGCGCGTACGCGAGGTCACGGTTCGGGTTATCGCCCGGGCGCTGCGTCTGCAGCGCGACGAAGCCCTCGCCACCGTCTTCGGCAGCACGGCGCATCGCCGCCACCGCGCCCGGCAGGACGGTCACGAGAGACACCGGGAAGTCGATCCCCTCGACCTCGATCTTCACGCGGGCGGAAGGTACGAACTCCTGCAGCGCGATGAGGTCGGACTCCATCGTGAAGCCCGCGTACGGACGGGCGTCCCGCTGCAGCTTCGCGCGCTCCGCGGCGCGGGCAGCGAGCTTCGCCTGGCGGCGGCTCATGCCCTCGGGCAGGTCTTGATTCTTCTTATTTTTCTTAGCCACGCTGCTGATTCTAACCTGCCCTGCGGACAAGCCCCTACCCCACCGCAAAACTAGGCCTGACCCGCGCCTCCGCCGACCGAGTTTTGCAGCCAGCCCGCAGCCTCCCCGGGGCAGTTTGTCGCCACCCATCGGGCCCCTCGCTGGGCGATCCACCGCAGCTGCTCCGCCTGGTCGACCGTCCAGATGTAATCCGCCGGAGCACTACCCCCCTCGCCCCGAAGGCTCGCCATCGCCTGCTCGATCGACCACCCCGCGTGCCTCGCGATCCCCGATCCCCGCAGCAGCGGCCGCGCGGGCGGGTGGTACTTCCGGCGCAGCTGGATGCGCTCTACCTGCGGGTTGATCTGCCGGGAGCGCCACAGCGACCAGCTGTCGAAGCTGATCAGGTAGATCCCCTCCCCACCAGCCAGCCCCGCGGCTTCCAACTGGCGGTGCATCTCCGCCTCCACCTGCAGGCTCCGGACATGCGGGTGCTTGGTCTCGATGAATAGTTCGGGTTTGCCAGCCTCCGCGCTGTGCCGCATATCCTGCAGAAATTCCAGCAACTCTCGCAGCTCCAGCACACCAGCCGGCCGGGTTGACGTCCCAAAATTAAGGGCCTTGAGTTCCGCCAACGTCATGCGGGATACCGCCCCCGTCCCGTCAGAGACGCGGTCCACGGTGCGGTCGTGGATGCAGACCGCGTGGCCGTCGCGGGTGAGCCGGATATCGCACTCGTAGCCATCCGCGCCCTGGGCGGCCGCGAGCTCGTAAGCGCCGATCGTGTGTTCCGGGCGGTGCTTGGACGCACCACGGTGGGCAATGATTTTCACCTCGTGCTGCACGCCTCCTTTTCTACCGGATTGTGCGCCGCGTTTTGTCTCGCGATTGTTCCGCGCTTGCTCCACGCTTGCTCCACGCTGAAACCGCGTCGTGCCCTCGACCTCCCACCGCGCGCACCGCACCCGCGCTCTCGACCCCACGAAGCCGCCGGGTAATCTTGGGTACGTGCACGAAGCAGCCCCTACCCCGAATGTCACGGACACCTCGCTGGTGTTCGAAGGCGGAGCCATGCGCGTGGTCTTTTCCGCCGCGCTCGTGGAGGCCTTGCTGGAATCGAATGTGAACTTCGCCCACGTCACAGGCAATTCCGCGGCGACCTCTCACGTGGCTAATTACGTCTCCCGCACCACCGACCGGATGCGCAAGACCTTCACCACCTTCCCCTCCGACCCGAATTTCGGCGGTTGGCGGGCCTGGCTGCGCGGGGATGGCTTCTTCAACGCGGGCTATATCTACGGCGAGGCCGGCATGCCGGGCCAGCCGATGGGCATGGACTGGGAAATTTTCGATAGCTCACCGGTGCAGTACCGCATCTCCGGCTTCAACGCGCTGACGGGCGAGACGAAGCACTGGGGCCGGGAGTCGATTCACAGCCCGGAGGACTTCCTGCTCCGAGCCCGCGCGTCTTCTTCCCTCCCGGTCTTCATGCCGGCCACCGAGGTCGACGGGCAACCGTGGTTCGACGGTGCGTTCGGCCCCACCGGTGGCATCCCCGTCGACGCCGCGATGCAGGACGGTTACGACCGCTTCCTCGTGATCATGACCCGCACCCGGATGTACCGGAAGTCCGCGGCGGGGCGCGCGCTGTGGCTGCTGCGCCGTACGCACGGGCAGTACCCGGCGCTGCTGGACTCCATCGCCGACCGTCACGTGCGTTATAACGAGACTCGGGATTACCTCTTCGAGCTGGAGAAGCAGGGTAAGGCGTATCTTTTTATCCCTGAAATCATGAATATCAGCAATCAGGATCGCAATCCGGTGAAGCTTTCTCTGGCCTACCAAGAAGGCCTTGAACAGGCACGACGCGAGATGCCGGCCATCAAGGAATTCCTCGGCCTTTCCTAGAGCCCTTCCCGTGGCACCGCTGTTTGCCTCTTTCTTTAATGACGTCTCACCCTTGCGAGGCCCCGGGTTTTTCGCCACAATTGGTTACTAACGGCCAGGCGGGAATAAAAGTACTGGTTCGGCCGTTCGTAATAATTAGAACCTTTTCAAAAGAATTCGGAAGGACTGATTGAACAATGGCTAAGTACACGCTGCCTGAGCTCCCATACGCATACGACGCACTGGAGCCACACATCTCGGCCGAGATCATGGAGCTGCACCACTCCAAGCACCACAACACCTACGTGCAGGGTGCTAACGCCGCTCTCGAGGCTATGGAGAAGGCACGTGAGGAGGGCACCAACCCGGATCAGATCCGCGCACTGTCCAAGAACCTTGCGTTCAACCTTGGTGGCCACACCAACCACTCCATCTTCTGGAAGAACCTCTCCCCGAACGGTGGCGGCGAGCCGACCGGCGAGCTGGCTGAGGCTATCAACCGCGACTTCGGCTCCTACGAGAAGTTCAAGGACCAGTTCTCCTCCGCAGCGCTGGGCCTGCAGGGCTCCGGCTGGGCTGTCCTGGGTTACGACCACATCAGCGAGCAGCTGGTCATCCAGCAGCTGACCGACCAGCAGGGCCAGACCTCCATCAACCTGACCCCGCTGCTGATGCTGGACATGTGGGAGCACGCCTTCTACCTGCAGTACAAGAACGTCAAGGCTGACTACGTGAAGGCAGTCTGGAACGTCTTCAACTGGGAGGACGTCGCCGAGCGTTTCGCTGCAGCGAAGAACTAAGTCTGACTCACAGGCTTAACTCTTAAAGCCTGCGGGCTTTGACCGGGTGGGTTCACGGGAGACCGTGGCCCGCCCGGTTTTTCTTTGCGTTGGTGGTTCCGCCACCAGCTGCGCTTTCGCCAACGGACTTGCTACGTGCCGGGGCTGGGCCCGGCGGCCGGAACGCTTAGCCGAGCACGCCCGTCTGGCAGCTCACGCCGTTCGGCCCGTGGTTGCAGTAGCCGTCCGGGTTCTTCGCCAGGTACTGCTGGTGCTCATCCTCCGCGAGGTAGAACTCACCAGCCGGGGTATCCGCCAGCAGCGCGACCTCCGTGGTGATGGGGCCAAAACCGCGCTCAGTGAAAGCCGGCTGCCACGCCTCGATAGCCTGCTCCGCCTGGGCGAGCTGCTCCGTATCCAGGGCATACACCGCACTGCGGTACTGCGAGCCCACGTCATTTCCCTGCCGGTCGCCCTGGGTGGGGTCGTGGTTTTCGAACATGATCCGCAGCAGCTCGGCGGCACTCACCCGCTGCGGGTCGTAGACGATGCGCACGGCCTCGGTGTGGCCAGTACGCCCGGTGCAGGTTTCGCGGTAGGTCGGATTCGGGGTATATCCGCCAGCGAAGCCCACGGCGGTGGATTCCACACCCTCCGTAGCCCAGAAGATACGCTCGGCTCCCCAGTAGCAGCCCATACCTACCACGAGCTCCGCCTGCCTCTCCCGCCAGGGACCGGTGAGCGGCGTGCCGAGCACCACGTGTGGCTTCGGATCCGGTAGCACCGGGTGCCTTCCGCCTGCCAGCGCCGTCTCCGCGGTGACCCGCGGCGCCCGGTACGCACCCGGCGTGTTCAGGGCCTTCATTCTTTCGAAAAGATCCACTTCAGCGTGCTCCTTCGCGCTCTTAGGGCTTGTCTACTGCCTATTCCACCAGGCTGATGCCCGGCGCGCCACGGCGCAACCAGCCGCGCACGGTGCGGGTGGCCACGCAGTCGTCCGCGTTATAGCGCTCCAGGGTCCGCCGGGAGATGTCGGCGGTGCGCCCGCCGGTAGCGACGGCCACCTCGAAGAGGTCCACCGCCGCCTTCCCGTCCACGCCCTCCTGGCTAAAGTGGAAACCCGCCAGTGGGGCGATCGTCTTCAGCCCCAGCGAACCGGTCCCCAGCAGCCCACGGGAGACGTACTCGAAGACGTCGCCGAACTCCGGGGACTGGATGAATTCGTTGACCTCTGCCAGGGTCGGCATCCGTACCTGGCGCTGCCCGCCGTCGGCGCTGGGGCTACCGTACTCCTGACCGCCGTAGAGCCGGGCGTAGTGGCGTAGCCAGTAGAGCTCCCCCTGTTTGGCGTAGACCCACATCAGGAATCCCCGGCCCTCGGCGTGTGCGCGTTCCCGGCGCCACATCAGCCAGTCCCACATCTCTGCGACGTGGCGGCCCTCATCCCCCGTCCGGCTGAAATCAGAGAAGGCCACGTATTGGTGGCCGTCGAAGGTGCCCCAGAGGAAGGTTCCACGGCTCGGGTGGGCCTCCATGTCCACGTCGATCTCCACTGGCTCCTGGCCCTGTGGGAGAACCAGCGGCCCGCGGTACCACTGCTGCACCGGCCGTCGGATGGCCACCTCGGCGCGCATCCAGGCCGCAGCCAGAGCGCTGGCCTCCCCCGCCCCGGCGGCAGCGAGCGCGGGCAACGTATTAATGCCCTTATCCCGCCACGGCCGGTTGCGGTCCCCCGGCAGCAGCAGCGAAATGTCCTGCGTCTGGAGCAGCTGAGCACGGCAGTGATTATGGAACTCGCAGGTCTGGCACTCCTTGACCCGGGAGGGCGCTGTTGGGATGGGCTCGGAGAAAGCCGCGAATAACCCGGGGTACAGGCGCTGGGCGTCGAAGAAGTAGCAGCGGGAGCCGTCGGGTTCCGCACCCGGGCTGCGGCCGATGATGCCCACGTCGGAGCTAGCGAAACCCCAGCTCAGCAGGATCATATTCGCCATCCCTAGGCGCTGGGCATCGCTGGCCACGGTGCGGTGACGCAGCGTCGTTGCGGCAGGGCGCCCCAAGCCGAGTGCATCGACGGAGACGACGCGGCAATCCGCACGGTGGCGGTTCTTCGCAGGGCGGGTCGCGTTGTGCCCGGTGATGATGACTGGCGCGTAGGCCGCGGTCTCGAGCGCCACCCCGGGGTCCATGCGCACCAGGAGGTCCACGTGAGCTTCGATCCCGTCGTGCTCGAGGGCCGGGTTGAGGATCAGCCGATCCCCGCGCGCCAGCGCCTCCAGGGTCTCCTCCACCGCGTTCTCCCCGTCGGCGATCTCGCTGAGGGTGGGGCGGAGCTTATCGCCGATCCGGGGCGCGGTGGGCAACTGGGCAAAGACGTAGGAGCGCCGGCGCCACGCTGAGATCCGGCTCGCGACACGCTCGGCGAGGTGCTCCCAATCGCTGTCCAAGTACAGGCGGGTGGTCTGGCCGCCCAACGCCCGGCGCAGTAGCGCACGGTGGCGGCACCCAACCACGTCGGAGGGGCTGAGCCCCGCCTGCTCGGACAAGAAGTAACTCACAACTGCCCTAGCTTAGCCGGGGAGCACCCCTGCGGCCGAAGCGCGGAAAGCCGCCAGCCTACGACTGCATCCGCCCCACCCCGGTATTGCCCCGCGGGTCGCCACGCGTTCGCTAAAGTGGTGGGAAGTTAGCCATTTTTCCCAAGCCTGGCGAGGGCTTGGCGTGTGTGTACCGCGACTAATCGCATTAATGAGGAGAATCATGGGTCTATTCAAGAATCTGCGGAAGCGCCGTATCGAACGCAAGGCTGCGTTTAAGGCCGCAAAGACTCGGGCCAAGGTGGATGCCAAGGAGGCCGCGAAGCTGGAGAAGGCTAAGGAGAAGTACCTCCGCAAGACCGCCAAGCAGGTGCGCAAGCTCGACGCTAAGGAGCTGAAGAACCGCCGTAAGCACGAGGAGCAGATGGCGAAGGCGTCCATCGAGCAGCTCAAGGCCGGCCGCTTCAACTCCCGCAACGTGCTGCGCTTCATTGGTGCCTCGCGCGTCGCTGCCCCGGTGGTGGTTCCGCTGGTGTATCGCGCGCTAACCCAGCTGCAGGGCAAGGGCACCGTCACCACGCAGGCTCGCGGCGCTGCTGCGTCTGCGCTGCGTTCCTTCCCAGCGGACGGCGCCCCGCAGCGCGCACGCATTAAGCAGATCCAGAAGTCCGTGGACAAGGGCGTGCCTTCCGGTTTCGCTAAGGACGTCAATGACCGCATGGATGTTCTGATCGAGGCTATTGATAATGCTGGCTCGATGGGCGAAGACCAGCGCAAGCGAGTTCTGGAATCCGTATCTAAGGAGCTCGATCTCGTCGAGGCGCAGATCGCCACCAAGCGTGGTTAGCAACCACGTGATCTTGGCTACTTATTAGCCGCTTTCTTCGACCATTCTTTAATGGCCATTTCTTTCTAATCGAATATTGGGTAGCATTTCTTTAAAATCCCTAAATCATCGATTCAGGAGTTGCTGCACACAATGGCACGCAAAGAGATCACCCAGTATTTTGACGATATCGATAACGCGCCACTCGCCGCGGAGGACGTTAATGTCGTAGAGTTCGCCGTTGATGGCGTGACCTACTCGATGGACGTCTCGACCGCGAACCGGGAGAAGTTCGAGGAAGCGCTCGCTCCCTACATTGCAGTCGCCCGCCGCGTTCAGCGCACCAATGCCCGCCGCGCGCCGCAGAGCACCAATAGCCCAGAGCGCAACCGAGCTATCCGCGAATGGGCACAGGCTAACGGCCTTCAGGTTTCCGACCGCGGCCGCATGCCGCAGGATATTGTCGATAAGTACGACGCAGCACACTCCTAAAACACACTTCGTGAAAACGCGCTGCGCGCACTAGTATTTCGACCATGGCGCTTTCTACCCTTCGCATTTCTCCAGCCCGCCCCGTCGCGCGAGCCAGTGCAGCTATTCTGCTCATCGGCTCCCTCGCGATGGCGGGCTGTTCTGCGATTGGCGGCGATAAGCCAGAGCAGAACACGGAAGCCCTGCAGTCGAAGGACGGTCTCCTGCCCGGCGAACCGGTCCCGGGAGTGAAGGGCACCGAGCTGCCCGTCGATACCCTGCCCGCACCAGTGGGGCAGGGCGACTCCGAAACCCGCTGCCCTTATCTCGACGGCGAGTGGCTGCAGACGACCACGGGCCAGCGGTGGACCGCCACGGGCCTCGACGGACGCTTCGATCCGCCGGCGTGCGTCTTCTGGTCCTACGAGGACGTCCCTCAGGCACAAGTCATGGTGCGCCACATGACCAGCAATAAGGACGCCGTCGCCGTCGTCGACCACGCCGCCCCCGTGGACTCCACACTGAAAGCGCTGAAGCCCGAGGGCTGGAGCGGCGGCCGCAGCGGCGGCAAGGACGGCGAGGGTGCCGTCTACGCGGTGTGGAAGGACCAGACCGCCGTCGTCGTCTTCACCGCCCAGGAGCAGTCCCTGAAGGCGGAGCAGATCGCCACGGAGACGATCAAGAACCTCAAGCTCTAAGCCGAGCGTCCCCCACTACCCTGGTCCTCCGCAGCTCCCGCACAGCTGCCCCCGGCGCGCCTGCGACGCTGGCGGTCACTTAAGGCCCCGCCAGCGGCCCGCTTAGTCCACGGCCACGCTCGTCCACGGCATCATCGGGCCGATATACGGGAAAACTACCTCCATCAGCAGGAGGAAGATGGCGACCAGCACCACGAGCGTGATGATCAGCTTCACCCACCACGGGCCGGGCAGCATTCTCCAGAGTGCGGCGTACATGGTCTAGACCTCCGTGAGCTCTGCCGGCACGTAGCCGGGGGACTTGGGTTCCTTCTTCTCGAGAACAGCGTGGACGATCATGCGCTCCGCATCAGAGAACTGCGGGTGGCAGGTGGTCATCGTCAGCAGGGCCGCGTCCTCGGGCCCGACCTCCAGCCCGGGCGCCCCGGGGATCGGGTTGATGACGTTGATGTCGCTGGGCAGGGTGATGTGGCGCCCCTGAATGCCCGCATACGGCCCGCTGGACATCTGTTCCGCAAGGTTCTCGGGCAGGCACTCCGCCGCCGCGGCCTGGCGCTGATCGGCAGGAACGTCGATGGGAAGCACCCGGTAGATGTTCCACGATCCGGCGGTCTCGACGACGACGGTGTCGCAGGTCTTCAGCAGGCCCAGGTCGTTGAACGGGGATCCGCGTCCGACGCGGTGGCCGGCCATCGCGAAGTTGCCCCGCTCGCCGGGGTCCTGGCTCTCGAGGTATTGGCCCGGCCCCTTCGTCAGGTCAGCATCGCTGGTGCCTTTGACCACGGCAAAGTTGAAATCGCTGCCGAAGGAGGGGATGTGCAGACGTGCGAAGGCCGCGCCTTCGGTGATCTCCGTGAGCGGCCGCGGGTTCCGGGAATCCCACTGGTTATCGAGGTCTCCTGCCACGAGGGCCTGCTCGCGTCCCGAGGAGATATCGGTCCAGTACACCTCGTAGAATGCGAAGAGCAGGGCGATCACCCCGAAGGTTACGAAGATTTCGCCAAGGACGCTGATCGGGTCCAGCTTCCGGCGGTGTTTACCGTCGCTCATGCGCATTACGTTACACGCTAAGGTTCTTTTCATGATTATCGTCGAATACCCGGTTGCGCTGGTGCTGAAGCTCTGGCACGTGCTTTTCACCAAGGTCTTCGGCATTGCCCCCAGCGTGGCCTGGATCGTGGCGGTGATTTTCCTGGTGCTGACGGTGCGTAGCCTGCTCGCGCCGTTGACCCTGCGCCAGATCCGCTCCTCCCGTAATCTCGCCAATCTGCGCCCGCAGTTGCACGAGCTGAGCCAGGAGTATGCCGGGCGCACTGACGCGGAGTCCCGCAAGGAGCTCAACAAGCGGCGCAAGCAGATGCAGCTCGAGGGCGGCTACCGGATGCGGGACGGCTGCCTTCCGGCGCTGATCCAGATCCCCGTGTTCATCGGCCTGTACCGCATGCTGCTGCGGGTGGCGCGCCCGAACGGCGTGGTGGATCCGAATAACCTGCAGGGTTTCGGGCCTCTTTCCGACGAGGACGTCTACACCTTCATGCATGCCCGCATCTTCGGCGTCCCGCTGATCACCTACGTTCAGATGCCGGAGCAGTCCCTGGCGAACCTGGGTACGGATCAGGCGAGCGTGTTGCGGGTGGCGTTGCCGATGGTGCTGCTTGCCAGTACGTTCACGGCGACGAACCTGATCTTCTCGATCCGGCGGACGAAGGCGACGATGGACCCGAACCAGGGGTTCAGTTATTTCGCGCTGGGACTGCTGAAGGTGATGCTGCCGATCGTGTTCTTCATGCCGATCCTGTTTGGGCTGCTGGGCCCACTGCCGGTGATGGTCTTCGTGTACTGGCTGACAAATAACCTGTGCACGCTGACGATCACGCAGGGCATCCACCTGTGGAGCGATAAGACCCACCCGTATACGGAGGAATTCCACGCCCACAACGAGCTGCAGCTGCAGCGCCGCATGGAGAAGAAAGAGGAGAAGAGGGTCGCTAAGCGGCAGAAGCGGCGCACCGGTCGGCACCGCCGCTAGCCGCAACTAGTACTCGCAACTAGCACCCAACTGCTTGTGCCACGGCGAAATACGGCCGACGCAGCGGCGCGGGTGAGCCCAGGCTCTGGCCCTGGCTAGATGTAGTAGCTCATCGGGACCGTGAGCAGCAGCTGCTTGGCCATGTCCCGAGCGGTCTCCAGAGGGCCGACGTGGCGGTTCATCTTCGAGCCCACGAGGCCACCGTCGAGAAAGATCATCAGCTGATCAGCCAGCGAGCGGGAGGTGTAACCGAAGCGTTCGGTGAGCAGCTCGGCCATGGTCTCGCGAACCCAGGTGCGGTGAGCCATCGCGGCCTCGCGGATGCGCACCTCGGATTCCACCTCCGGGCGCGGGTATTCGCTGGCGGCGTTCTGGAAGTGAGAGCCGCGGTAGTTATTCTCCGGCTCGGTCTTGATGCACAGGTCGAAGAAGGCGATGATGCGCTCTTCCGGCTTCTCGCGATCCTTGGCGAGCTCCTCCCAGTCCTCGCGCCACTTCTGGTCGAGCGCCTCGAGGTAGGCGACCACGAGGTTGTCCTTGGAGCCGAAGAGGGAGTAGAGGCTGGCCTTGGCGACGTCCGCGTCCCGGAGGATGCGGTCGATGCCGATCACGCGGATGCCTTCGGTGGTGAAGAGGTTCGTGGCGCTGGCCAGCAGGCGCTGCCGAGGCCCCGGGCGGTTACGCCGCCTGGAGGTGGCCTTCTTCGTGGCCTTCTTGGCGGTGGTCTTCTTCACCGCAGCTTTCTTCGCCGTGGCCTTTTTGGCGGGCCCCATCCCTCGGTCACTTCCTCTTCTTTTCAGTCAATAAAGTTCTCCCCCGGCCATGGGTAGTCAGGCCAGGGGAAAAGAACTCAGTCAAGCATCCTACTTGTTGCGTGGACGCACGACCATCATCGGGCACGGCGCGTACTGCAGCAGCGCGCGGGAGGTGGAGCCCAGCAGCATGCCGCGGAAGCCACCGCGACCGTGGGAACCCAGGACGAGCAGCTGCGCGCCCTCAGCCTCGTCCTGCAGGGCGCCGACCGGACGATCACGAGCGATGATCTCGGTGACCTTCACGTCCGGGTAACGCTCAGCGAACGGCGCGATCTCCTGCTTCAGCAGGGCGATGTGCTCGGCCTTCTCCTGCTCGCCGGCGTTGAGGCCCGCGTAGGAGGCGTAGAACTGGGAGTCATTCCAGGCGTGCACGGCGGTGAGGCTAGCGCCGCGGGCAGATGCCTCGCGGAAGGCCTGCTCCATCGCCTGGCGGGACACCTCGGAGCCGTCGACACCGACAACGACCGGGCCGTACTTGGACTCCTCGCTGACGTCGCTATCCTTGCGCACGACCACGACCGGGCAGTCGGCGTGGGAGACGACCGCGGAGGAGACGGAGCCCATCACCAGGCCGGAAAGCCCACCCAGGCCGCGGGAGCCCATGACGATCATCTCCGCGTCGCGGGAGAAGTTCAGGAGGATGTCCACTGGGGAGCCCTCCTTCACCGCGTGGGAGACCTTAATATCCGCGTTGAAGTTGCGAACCAGCTCGTGGGCGGTCTCGATGCGATCGTTAGCCTCACCCTCGAGGTCGTCGTAAAGCTCCTGCGGCGGAACCATGCCGTCGGCGTACATGAACTGCGGCATGGTGTACGCGGAGACGAGCTTCAGCGGCTGATTGCGCTTCAGCGCGGCGTTAGCTGCCCAGAGAACAGCGGTGTTGCTGGCCTCGGAGCCGTCCACTGCGACGATAATCTCGCGTCCGGAGTTGGTATTCTGTGGCTGATCGCTCATCGCGACTGTGTCCTTCCCAATAGAACTTTTGTCCTACCCCCATTATCCTGGCTTTTCATTGCGCTCGCTACCGCAATGAATTGATTTCCAATAACCGGAGGAATCAGACGAAAAAGACCCCTTTTTTGGAGGGGTCTTGTGGTGAATTAAGGCTTCTTAGGCTCCGGCAGCGGGACGTCGTGGGCGCCCGGTGCGTTGGATGGGGAGATCAGCTCCCAAAGCACCTGGAGGAAGCCCTTGACCACACGGCCGAAGTCGGTAGCGAAGAAGCTGGCGAGCGAGTTCATAATCACGTTGAGATCCATGAAGAAAGTTTTAGCACCCTAATGGTTCCCCTCGCAATTAAGGATGGCCTCAATCCCTCCCGGGTGGCCTTGCCGCATACGGCGGAGCCCACCACGGCCCTCGACTTCCTCCGCGAGCTCATCTCTGCCCAGCGCCACCGCCACCCCGAGGACGACGAGGCCGCCCTGCTGGAACGCTTTGCCGCTGGGGAGGTCGTCGACGACGCCGGTCGCCCCCTCTCCCCCAGCGACGTCATCCGCCCCGGTCGCTACATCAACTTCTACCGCCGACCCGCCCCCGAGCGCCCGGTCCCTGGTCAATTGCGCCTCCTTTTTCAGGACGCCAACCTGCTGGTGGTTGATAAGCCGCCTTTCATGGCGACTTTGCCGCGAGGCCAGCACATCGTGGAGACCGCCCTGGTCCGAGCACGCCGGCAATTCGGAATCCCCGAGCTGAGCCCGGCCCACCGGCTGGACCGGCTGACCCGTGGCGTATTGATGTTCACGATGCGGCCCGAGGTTCGGGGCCCGTACCAGCGCCTCTTCGATGAACGGGTACCGGAGAAGACCTACGAGGCCGTGACTCTGCCGGCTGATCAGGCGCCCTTCTCTCCTCTCCCACGATTCCGGGGATGGCGGGAGTGGCTCGCGCCGACGCCGGAACAGCCGTGGCTGCTTCGCCACCACATGGTGAAGGAACGGGGCCGGCTGGCCACTTATCTTGTCGAACCAGAGGCTGCGGCGATCGAGGCTTGCGCCGCTCAAGAGTCCGGCTCGGCGGACGCCTCCCCTGGTCACGATATGTTTCCCACACCACCGAATGCGCTGACCAAGGTGGTGGGGTTGCGAGCTGAGCGCCGCACGCTCGCAACCGCCACGGACCCCACCCCTCGGGAGCGGGAGGTGCTGGTCTGGGAACTGGTGCCGGAGACGGGCAAGACCCACCAGCTTCGCGTCGCCCTGCGGAGCCTAGGGCTGCCGATCCTCAATGACCCTCTCTACGAGGAGCTTTCGGATGCGGCACTACACGACCCGAGCGGACCGCTGCCGAGCCCACCATTTGCTGGCGAGGAGGATTTCAGCCGCCCAATGGAGCTAACGGCTCAGCGTTTGCGTTTCGAGGATCCATTGACCGGTGAGCTACGCGAGTTCTCGACGATCTAGGCGGTCGCTGTCTCAGGCCGTCCCGGGACGTCTCGGGAAGAGGACCGCCAGCGGCCGGCTAACGGCCCCAGGACAGCTTGGCGACGCTGCTTTAGACAATCTCCGATTCGCCGGGCTCGCGTCGGCGCAGCAACCGGTTCGTGTACAGCGCGCCTGCGGCCAACACGAGGACAACAATGAGGGCTGTCAGGGTATATGCGCTGAGGTAGGAGTCGTGCGCATGCTGGAGAACCGTTGCCTTCACGGAGCCGTCGGGAAGACCGGCGGCGAATTGGACGGCGTCCTGGAGGCTGACATTCGGCTCGTGCCCCGCAGATCCGTGGGAGCCTGCGAGGGCGGGCGCGTTGACGTCGTAAAAAATGGAGTAGACGAGGGTAATCGCACTGCCGAGGATGGCGACGGACATCAGCGCACCGAGCTCGTAGGAGACCTCCTCGATCGAGGAGGCCATACCTGCACGGTTCGGTGGTGCCCCTCCAATCATCGCGATCGATGACACGGCCATGGACGCACCGAGCCCAATCCCAAGAATCCCGAGCCCGGTGAGGATCACTGCGTTGGAATTAGCCTTGGAGCCAACGGCAACAATGATCGCACCAAGGGCGCCCACTGCCATGCCCCCGGCGATGAACGGCCTCGCGCCATGAACGGTGTACAGTCGGCCGGCGGTGAGGGAACTGATCAGGGATCCAACAGCGACGATGGTGACGTACACGCCTGCGTGCAGTGGGCTGAAGCCGTCAATCAGCTGGAGGCGCTGGGTGGTGAGGAAGTCGAAGCCAGCGACCGCGAACATCGCCAGTCCTGCGCCGAAGACGCCGGAGAGGAATGGCGGGGAGCGGAAGATGCCGAAGTCCAAGAGCGGCTCTTGCAATTTGCCCTGACGCTTCGTGAACCGAAAGCCGAAGATCAGCGCCACCGCAATGGCGATGGCGACGACCGTCCAGTCGACGGGTCGGTGCGCAAGCTGCTTGATGAAGAGCACAAAGGAGACCAGCAGGATCATTGCCTGCAGGACTGAACGGAAGTCCCAGGCCTGGTCCGGATTGGGTTCGTCGCGTTTGGAGACGAAGGGCAGCGCGATGAGCGCAGCTAGGACGATGGGGACGTTCATGAGGAAGACGGAGCCCCAACGAAAGTATTCGAGGAGGAGACCGCCGACCACCGGGCCGAACGCGGCGGCGAGGGTGGCGAGGGCCGACCAGATGCCGATCGCGAGGTTCATCTCGGCTGGTTCTTCGAAGGTATGCCTGATGAGGGCGAGAGTGGCGGGCATCATGGTGGCAGCGCCGATGGCCAGCAGGCCCCGGGCGGTAATGAGGGTGGCGACATTGGGGCTATAACCGCCCAGCACGGACGCGAGACCGAAGATGCTGAGGCCGATGATGAACAGGCGCCGGTGGCCGACTTTGTCGCCGAGGGTGCCGGTGCCCAGGAGAAGCCCACAGATGACGATGGGGTAGGCGTTGATGATCCACAGCATCTGGGGTGCGGTGGCATCGAGTTCCGCGACGATGGTTGGGAGGGCGGTGTAGAGGACTGTGTTGTCCAGGCAGACGAGGAACACTCCCATGCCGACGGTGGCGAGGAGGAACCAGCGGCGTGGGTCCTTGGCGATTTCGTTCATTTTGTGCGCCGTCCAGCTTCTTCGAATTCACTCCGGTTCGGGTATCTAGGGTTGAGACACCAAAAGCCCCCGTTGGTTTGGGGGCTATAGGGCAATAAAAAAGTGGTGGTGCGACGGGCTGTCGATCATCACCCGTACTAAACGGGAACAACCAACAACACGTCGCA
>NZ_JASODY010000063.1:0-380 GCF_030212265.1 Corynebacterium sp. UMB9976 | reverse complement strand
CGCCATTTCCGGAACCAATCTTTGACGAGCTGGTCTGACGACAGGCCAAACTCGCGGGCAAGATCCATTCTTGTCTCACCGGCAAGGTAGCGTTGGACAACTTCCTTCTTGATGTCGAACGAATACTGCTGCTTTGTCGGTTTCTCCACAAGACATAGCCTGCCATGCAGTTGAAACCGACGATAGAGGTCGCGTGTTGCGCTTGTCGAGACCCCGACCATGTTCGCAGCTGCTCGGTACCCCATGCCCCGCTCGAAACACTCCACCAACTGCTCGCGCTGATATTCGCTCAGCGAACTTCGTGGGTTAAGGGTCAAAAGGGGATGCGGACGGGATCTTGGAGGATTCCACTTATGAACCGTTCGTACACAGATCAGCAG
>NZ_JASODY010000062.1:0-434 GCF_030212265.1 Corynebacterium sp. UMB9976 | reverse complement strand
GCTGAGTGTAACGCTTGCTGATTACGTGCAGCTTTCCCTTCAGGCGGGATTCATACAGCGGCCAGCCATCCGTCATCCATATCACCACGTCAAAGGGTGACAGCAGGCTCATAAGACGCCCCAGCGTCGCCATAGTGCGTTCACCGAATACGTGCGCAACAACCGTCTTCCGGAGACTGTCATACGCGTAAAACAGCCAGCGCTGGCGCGATTTAGCCCCGACATAGCCCCACTGTTCGTCCATTTCAGCGCAGACAATCACATCACTGCCCGGTTGTATGCGCGAGGTTACCGACTGCGGCCTGAGTTTTTTAAGTGACGTAAAATCGTGTTGAGGCCAACGCCCATAATGCGGGCTGTTGCCCGGCATCCAACGCCATTCATGGCCATATCAATGATTTTCTGGTGCGTACCGGGTTGAGAAGCGGTGTAAG
>NZ_JASODY010000061.1:0-435 GCF_030212265.1 Corynebacterium sp. UMB9976 | reverse complement strand
ACTTAATCTGTCGGTGTTCAACGTCAGACGGGCACCGGCCTTCGCGTTTGAGCAGAGCAAGCGCGCGACCATAGGCGGGCGCTTTATCCGTGTTGATGAATCGCGGGATCTGCCACTTCTTCACGTTGTTGAGGATTTTACCCAGAAACCGGTATGCAGCTTTGCTGTTACGACGGGAGGAGAGATAAAAATCGACAGTGCGGCCCCGGCTGTCGACGGCCCGGTACAGATACGCCCAGCGGCCATTGACCTTCACGTAGGTTTCATCCATGTGCCACGGGCAAAGATCGGAAGGGTTACGCCAGTACCAGCGCAGCCGTTTTTCCATTTCAGGCGCATAACGCTGAACCCAGCGGTAAATCGTGGAGTGATCGACATTCACTCCGCGTTCAGCCAGCATCTCCTGCAGCTCACGGTAACTGATGCCGTATTTGC
>NZ_JASODY010000060.1:0-494 GCF_030212265.1 Corynebacterium sp. UMB9976 | reverse complement strand
ATGGTGACTGCAGCCATGAAATTAAAAGACACTTACTCCTTGGAAGGAAAGTTATGACCAACCTGCTGCTGCTGCTGCTGCTGCTGCTAAGTCGCTTCAGTCGTGTCCGACTCTGTGCGACCCCATAGACGGCAGCCCACCAGGCTCCCCCGTCCCTGGGATTCTCCAGGCAAGAACACTGGAGTGGGTTGCCATTTCCTTCTCCAATGCATGAAAGTGAAAAGTGAAAGTGAAGTTGCTCAGTCATGTCCGACTCTTAGCGACCCCATGGACTGTAGCCCACCAGGCTCCTCTGTCCATGGGGATTCTCCAGGCAAGAATACTGGAGTGGGTTGCCATTTCCTTCTCCAGGGGATCTTCCCGACCCAGGGATCGAACCCTGGTCTCCTACATTGCAGGTGGATTCTTTACCATCTGAGCCACCAGGGAAGCCCAAGAATACTGGAGTGGGTAGCTTCTCCTTCTCCAGGGGATCTTCCCAACCCAGGAATCAA
>NZ_JASODY010000059.1:0-559 GCF_030212265.1 Corynebacterium sp. UMB9976 | reverse complement strand
TTGAAACAGAGGTCTTCCAATGAAGATAAAGAGTAAGAAAATAAAAATTCGTTGATTGTAAAATCAAATTGAACACTTTAGAAAAATAAAAAGTCCATTCGGACCTGTTTGATAGAATGTTAATAACCACAAAAACTTTCTATTGGAGGTCAAAATGGACTCTTTACATTCTACCATGAATCGGCACGTTAAAGGAAAGCATTTATCATTTGAAGAGCGAGTTATTATTCAATTGCGTTTGAAAGATGGCTGCTCTTTGCGTGCAATTGCTCGTGAACTCAACTGTTCTCCTTCTACTATCAGTTATGAGATTAAACGTGGCACTGTAAAACTGTATCATGGTAAAGTCAAAAGATACAAGGCTACTCAAGGACATGATGTATATCAAGCTCATCGTAAAAATTGTGGGCGTAAATCAGACTTTCTCAAAAAAAATCAATTTATTCACTATGTCCACAAACATTTCTTTAAAGACGGTTGGTCGCTTGATGTTTGCAGTAATCGTGCCACTGCTGCTGGCGAATTCTCTAGCAGCGATGTTGTCTGCACCAAAACTCTT
>NZ_JASODY010000058.1:0-622 GCF_030212265.1 Corynebacterium sp. UMB9976 | reverse complement strand
CACCTCGCGACCACGCTCGGGGTGGATATGAGCCCGGATACGATCAGCACCATTACCGATGCGGTGTTAGACGAGGTCATGATCTGGCAAAACCGCCAGCTCGACGAGTTTTACCCGGTGATCTTCCTCGACGCGCTACGCGTGAAAATCCGTGACGGTCACCGCGTGGTCAATAAGGCCTGCTACATGGCGGTTGGTGTCGACATGGACGGCATCAAGCACATCCTGGGATTGTGGATTGCCGATAATGAAGGTGCTGCCTTCTGGGCATCGGTGTGCGCGGATCTGGCCAACCGTGGCGTCCAGGACGTGTTCATCGTGTGCTGCGACGGGCTCAAAGGCTTGCCGGAAGCTGTCGAGGCAACCTGGCCGAATTCCATGGTGCAAACCTGCATTGTGCACCTGATTCGGGCTTCGAACCGGTGGGTGTCGCATCAGGACCGCAAATCTGTCTCCCGTGCGCTACGTGAGGTCTACACGGCCGCCAACGAGGACACCGCACGTGCCAGCCTGGACGCGTTCCAGGCCAGTGAACTGGGCCAGAGATACCCGCAATCGGTCAAAGTCTGGCGCGACGCCTGGGACCGGTTCGTGCCGTTTTTACAGTTCCCGCCAGCGGCCC
>NZ_JASODY010000057.1:0-631 GCF_030212265.1 Corynebacterium sp. UMB9976 | reverse complement strand
CTCGGCATCCAAAAAGGCTGGATCAAATAACCGCAACACGCCCGGAAAAGACACACTTTTCTTTACTTAACCCGCGAAGTTTTTGGGCAAAATAAAAGGACCCCGCGCACCCGTGAGAGCTCGTTGACCCTTGCTGCATTCCTGCCCTGGGGGAGTTCACAAGATGCACGCCACGCGGAATCCGCCTAAAGCATAACGCATCACCACGGCCCTGGCCAACGCTCGATCCTGCGGGTCAATCTTTCGGGCGCTGGCTTGCGGGGACGTGGGGTTGATTCCAGTGGGGTTGGAGCCCGACCTCACGGCGGTTCCAGGATCGGCTGTGCGCTTCGCCTCGCGGGGTCGGAAATGCTGCGAGCGCTGGGGATTTTGTGCGCTTGGTGGCCCTGGGTATAGTAGTCAGCGGAGGATTCGACTAGCGGCCTATGTCACACGCCTGGAACGCGTGCGGGGCTCACGCCCCTCGAGGGTTCAAATCCCTCATCCTCCGCAGTTGGGAAACCCCAGGTAGTTCGCTGCCTGGGGTTTCGTTCGTTGCGTAGGGGCACAGTGAACGGGTTAAGTAAAGAAAAGTGTGTCTTTTCCGGGCGTGTTGCGGTTATTTGATCCAGCCTTTTTGGATGCCGAGGTT
>NZ_JASODY010000056.1:0-638 GCF_030212265.1 Corynebacterium sp. UMB9976 | reverse complement strand
ATTATAAAATTAATTAAATAAATAAAATCAAGGTGATATTCAAATAACATATAACTAGCCATGAAATTAAAAGACGCTTACTCCTTGGAAGAAAAGTTATGACCAACCTAGATAGCATATTCAAAAGCAGAGACATTACTTTGCCAACAAAGGTCCATCTAGTCAAGGCTATGGTTTTTCCTGTGGTCATGTATGGATGTGAGAGTTGGACTGTGAAGAAGGCTGAGGGCCAAAGAATTGATGCTTTTGAACTGTGGTGTTGGAGAAGACTCTTGAGAGTCCCTTGGACTGCAAGGAGATCCAACCAGTCCATTCTGAAGGAGATCAGCCCTGGGATTTCTTTGGAAGGAATGATGCTAAAGCTGAAACTCCAGTACTTTGGCCACCTCATGCGAAGAGTTGACTCATTGGAAAAGACTCTGATGCTGGGAGGGATTGGGGGCAGGAGGAGAAGGGGACGACCGAGGATGAGATGGCTGGATGGCATCACCGACTCGATGGACATGAGTTTGAGCAAGCTCTAGGTGTTGGTGATAGACAGGGAAGTCTGGCATGCTGCAGTCCATGGGGTCACAAAGAGTTGGACACGACTGAAGCAACTTAGCACGGCATGGCATAAAGAACCAAGGTTTATATTT
>NZ_JASODY010000005.1:0-114473 GCF_030212265.1 Corynebacterium sp. UMB9976 | reverse complement strand
GGTGGATCCCACCGTGACACCGTCATCACCAACACCAACCCTTCAGATCAGTGTTGCAACGACCACTAGAACTTAAGCCGCCCCCTATAGACGCAACAAACCCCCGGTAGCTCGCTGAGAAGCGAAGCTCCGGGGGTTCAAGCTTTCCGCCGGCCCCTAGGGGCTAGCGGCAAGCCAACCGCTTAAAGAAGCAGTATTACTTGTTGATCTTGGTCACACGACCAGCACCAACGGTGCGGCCACCCTCACGGATAGCGAAGCGCAGGCCCTCGTCCATTGCGACCGGCTGGATCAGCTTGACGCTCATCTCAACGTTGTCGCCCGGCATGACCATGTCGGTGCCCTCTGGCAGGGAAACGACACCGGTGACGTCGGTGGTACGGAAGTAGAACTGCGGACGGTAGTTGTCGAAGAACGGGGTGTGACGGCCGCCCTCGTCCTTGGACAGGACGTAGACGGAGCCCTCGAACTCGCTGTGCGGGGTGTAAGCGCCCGGCTTAGCGATGACCTGGCCACGCTCGACGTCCTCACGCTTCAGACCACGCAGCAGCAGTGCAGCGTTGTCGCCAGCCTCTGCGGTGTCCAGCAGCTTGTTGAACATCTCGATGGAGGTGACGGTGGTCTTGGTGGACTTCTCGCGGATGCCCAGGATCTCGACCTCGTCGTTCAGGTTCAGGACGCCACGCTCAACACGGCCGGTAACGACGGTACCGCGACCGGTAATGGTGAAGATGTCCTCAACCGGCATCAGGAACGGCTTGTCGGTCTCGCGCTCCGGGTCCGGGATGGACTCGTCGCAAGCCTTCATCAGCTCGAGGATGGAGTCGACCCACTTCTGCTCGCCCTCCAGGGCGCCCAGTGCGGAGATCGGGACGACCGGAGCCTCCTCGTCGAAGCCCTGCTCGCCCAGCAGCTCGCGGACCTCCATCTCGACGAGCTCGAGGAGCTCCTCATCGTCAACCATGTCGCACTTGTTCAGTGCAACGAGGATGTACGGAACGCCGACCTGGCGAGCCAGCAGAACGTGCTCACGGGTCTGCGGCATCGGGCCATCGGTTGCAGCAACAACCAGGATGGCGCCGTCCATCTGAGCAGCACCGGTGATCATGTTCTTGACGTAGTCAGCGTGACCCGGGGCATCGACGTGTGCGTAGTGACGCTTCTCAGTCTCGTACTCGACGTGAGAAATGTTAATCGTGATGCCGCGCTCCTTCTCCTCCGGCGCCTTGTCGATGGCGTCGTAGGCGAAGGCCTTGTTCTGCTCTGGGTAGGTCTCGTGCAGAACCTTGGTGATCGCAGCAGTCGTGGTGGTCTTACCGTGGTCAACGTGACCGATGGTACCGATGTTTACGTGCGGCTTTGTGCGCTCGAACTTTGCCTTCGCCACTTAGTGTCCTCCTGGACTTCTCGGTGGCTACGACTCTCGCAGCCACATTGATTTACTTCTCCGGTTCACCATTTTACCTCTTAACGGCAGGTAGCTGACAAACCGAAATTTATTATGCCGATTACATACTGTCCTGAAATCAGCAACCAGACGCGCTGGCGCTTGATCTCAGCCACCCTGAAGAACTCTTAAGGCTCTCCAAGTGGGTAACGGCCAGCACACCGCATCATACTCAAATGTGAAGTACTTTAAAAACTTCGATGGTGCGACGTGCAAGCCCCTACCCCACCCCGCAGGTGCGGGGTTGGTGTTTGCCCAGGTTTCGCGCGGTTCCACTCGCGTGATCCGCACCCGGGCGGGCTTAAAGGTGTAGAACCTCGACGTCGGGAGGCTAGCTAGCACTAGCAGCTAGCCCACCCCGCATCGGGAACTACTTGCCGGTGCGCTCGGCGATGATCTCCTCGGCCACGTTCTGAGGAACCTCAGCGTAGGAGTCGAAGATCATGGAGTAGTTGGCGCGGCCCTGGGTCTTGGAACGCAGGTCGCCAACGTAGCCGAACATCTGGGACAGCGGGACGCGGGCCTTAACGACCTTCGCACCGGAGCGGTCCTCCATGGAGGACACGGAGCCACGGCGGGAGTTGACGTCGCCGATGACCTCACCCATGTACTCCTCAGGGGTGATGATCTCCACGGCCATCATCGGCTCCAGCAGAACCGGCTTAGCCTTCGCCACGGCCTCCTTGAGAGCCATGGAACCAGCCAGCTTGAAGGCCATCTCGGAGGAGTCAACCTCGTGGTAAGCACCGTCCAGCAGGGTGGCCTTGATGTTCACCAGCGGGAAGCCAGCGAGGTAACCGTACTGCATGGCGTCCTGGATACCCTGGTCGACCGACGGGATGTACTCCTTCGGAATACGGCCACCGGTGACCTCGTCGATGAACTCGTAGGTCTCCTCGGAGCCCTCCTCCGGCTCCAGCGGCTCCAGAGCGATGATGACGCGAGCGAACTGACCGGAACCGCCGGTCTGCTTCTTGTGCGTGTACTCGAGCTTCTCGACCGGCTTCTTGATGGTCTCGCGGTAAGCAACCTGCGGAGCACCAACGTTTGCCTCGACCTTGAACTCGCGCTTCATGCGGTCCACCAGCACGTCGAGGTGCAGCTCGCCCATACCGCCGATGACGGTCTGGCCGGTCTCCTCGTCCAGCTTCACGGTGAAGGTCGGGTCCTCCTCCGCCAGCTTCTGGATAGCGGTGCCCAGCTTCTCCTGGTCGGACTTGGTCTTCGGCTCGATAGCCACCTCGATGACCGGGTCCGGGAAGTCCATGTCCTCGAGAACGACCGGGTTAGCGGCGTCGGACAGGGTGTCACCGGTGGAGGTGTCCTTCAGGCCGATGAAGGCGTAGATGTGACCAGCGGATGCGCGGTCAACCGGCTGCTCCTTGTTGGAGTGCATCTGGAACAGCTTGCCGACGCGCTCCGGCTTTTCCTTGGTGGAGTTGACGATCTTGTCGCCGGTCTCCACGGAGCCGGAGTAGACGCGGACGTAGGTCAGCTTGCCGAAGAACGGGTGAACAGCGACCTTGAACGCCAGCGCGGAGAATGGCTCGTCGCGGGACGGCTTGCGGTTGCGCTCAACCTCGCGGTCCTTCGGGTCGAAGCCCTTGATCGAGCCGACGTCCATCGGGTTCGGCAGGTAGTCGATGATGGCGTCCAGGATCGGCTGGATGCCCTTGTTCTTGTAGGCGGTACCACAGAAGACCGGGTATGCCTCGCCGTTGATGGTGAGCTGACGGATCTGCTTCTTGATCTCGTCGACGGTGATCTCCTCGCCGGCGAAGTAGCGCTCCATGAGCTCTTCGTCGGACTCCGCGACAGCCTCGATCAGCTTCTCGCGGTACTCCTCAGCCTTCTCCTGCAGGTCGGCCGGGATCTCCTCGATGGTCGGCTCGGTACCTGCGGCAACGACGCCTGGCCACATCAGGGCCTTCATCTGCAGCAGGTCGACAACACCCTCGAAGTTGTCCTCAGCGCCGATCGGCAGCTCCATGACCAGCGGCTTCGCGCCGAGGCGGTCGATGATGGTCTGCACGGTGTGGTAGAAGTCCGCACCCAGCTTGTCCATCTTGTTGACGAAGCAGATGCGCGGGACGTCGTACTTATCAGCCTGGCGCCAGACCTGCTCAGACTGCGGCTCAACGCCTTCCTTCGCGTCGAAGACAGCAACAGCGCCGTCCAGGACACGCAGGGAACGCTCGACCTCAACGGTGAAGTCGACGTGACCCGGGGTATCGATCAGGTTGATCTGGTTGTCGTTCCAGAAGCAGGTCGTCGCGGCGGACGTAATCGTGATGCCGCGCTCCTTCTCCTGGTCCATCCAGTCCATCGTGGATGCACCGTCGTGGGTCTCGCCCACCTTACGGTTGATACCGGTGTAGAAGAGGATGCGTTCGGTGGTGGTGGTCTTACCGGCATCGATGTGGGCCATGATGCCGATGTTGCGGACCTTCTTCAGGTCGGTCAGTGCTTCGAGTGCCACTGGTTAAAAACTCCGCTCAATCGTTGTCGAGCGGCCCGGACCTTAAGGTTGTTGGTCGCATAAGGCCTAGCGAGCCGCATTGGTCTGTTCAGGTTCTATTTTGCCATTTTTATGGCCGTCTGGAGTAGGGGAAGTTTTCCCTCCCCCACTACTCCCGCCTGGGCTAGCCGCAGCGACCGCGGCCAGCCGGTCAAGCGACTACCAGCGGTAGTGAGCGAAGGCGCGGTTAGCCTCAGCCATCTTGTGGATGTCCTCGCGACGCTTCACGGAAGCGCCCAGGCCGTTGGAGGCATCGAGGATCTCGTTGGCGAGACGCTCAACCATGGAGTTCTCGCGACGCTGGCGGCTGAAGGTGACGAGCCAACGCAGCGCCAGGGTGGTGGAACGGCCCGGACGGACGTCGACCGGGACCTGGTAGGTTGCGCCACCGACGCGGCGGGAACGAACCTCGAGGGCCGGCTTGACGTTGTCGAGTGCCTTCTTCAGGGTCAGGACCGGGTCGGTGCCGGTCTTCTCGCGGCACTGCTCGAGGGCACCGTAGACGATGCGCTCAGCGGTGGACTTCTTGCCGTCGATCAGGATCTTGTTGACCAGCTGGGAGACGAGGACGTCGCCGTACACCGGGTCCTTGACGAGTGGGCGCTGTGCTACTGGACCTTTACGTGGCATGGCTTACTTCTCCTTCTTGACGCCGTAGCGGGAACGTGCCTGCTTACGGTCCTTGACACCCTGGGTATCCAGAGCGCCACGGACGATCTTGTAGCGAACACCCGGGAGGTCCTTCACACGACCACCGCGGACGAGCACCATGGAGTGCTCCTGGAGGTTGTGGCCCTCACCTGGGATGTAAGCGGAGACCTCGATGCCGGAGGTCAGGCGGACACGGGCGACCTTACGCAGAGCCGAGTTCGGCTTCTTCGGGGTGGTGGTGTACACGCGGGTGCACACGCCACGACGCTGCGGGGAGCCCTTCAGGCCGGCGGTCGCAACCTTGCCCGGCTTATCGTGGCGACCCTTGCGGATCAGCTGCTGAATAGTTGGCATAGATAGACTTTCTTCTTTGGGTTTTAAACTTGCAGAAGCCTCGGTATGTCGTGAACCCCCTGGCGGGGCACCCACTTGCCGAACTGAGCGAAAACACCCTTGAACAGCAAAAAATGGGGGCTCTTTCCGGGGCCACTACCGTTTTGTATCACTCCGCGCACTCGGCACGAAGATCCCTGTATTAAGCACCCTCTGCCGTTTACCATTCGGTACGCGCCATCGGAGCAATACAATCTACGCGGGTCAGATTACTCCAGTGGCTACCGAAAACCAAATGCACCCGGAGGTACTTTCGGGCGTAACTCCAGACGCACGTACCGGCAGGCGGCCGCGAGTGGCCCTAGCTGGCGCTAACAGTCCCCAGCCCAGCCTCACTCCCCCGCCGTGTTGCCGCCTTTCCCCCTAACCGTGAGCTAGTTACTGCAGCTCTGTGGAATATCCTTCTTGCCGCTCTTCCACTGCTTGAGCGCATCCTTCACCGCGCCGGCGTAGAGCTTCGCACCCTTTTCGCCCGGGTGGATGCCATCGACGAAGTCGTCGTTCTCCTTCGCTGCCTCGCACCAGTTCGCGAGGTAAACGTTCGGGGTCTTCTTCGCCTCCGCGATGAGCTCCTCGTTGGCGTGCGCCATCCAGTCACGGTCACCGTAGGGCATCACGTAGATAATGACGCGATCCTTGCCCACGGCCTCCCGGATCTTCTTCAGCATCTCCGGGTCCCCCGCGCCGTCGGAGGGGCCATTGGTGCCCAGGCCGAGCACCACGAACTCGCGCAGCGTTCCGGCGTCCGCCATCTGCTGCAGGATCGGCAGGGCTGCGATGTAGTGCCTGCTCTGTGCTGCGTCCACGGTCGTGCCAGGGAACTTCTCCTGCAGCGCATCCACGGAGGCCAGCATCACGGAGTCACCGACCATGCTGATCTTGTTGCCGGAAGGCATCTTGCGATCCTCGACCGGGATCTTGCTGCCATCCTTCGGGACGGGCGGGGTGGTCTTAGCTGCTTCCTCGTTGGCCTTCTGCAGGCGCTCGGACTTTTCCTTCAGGTCCTTTTCCAGGCTCGACTCCGAAGGAGCGGTGGCCAGCCCGCAGGCGGTCAGCGCCCCCACGAGGACGACGGCGAATCCGACACTCAGTTTGCGCATCACTCCACCACTAAACCAGCCCTTGATCGTCTTGCGGTAACCGTGGCGCCGGAACGGCGTTTCGATGTGATTAAAGCTCCACTCGGAGATCAGGGCGGTAAGAATCACAGCCACGAGGCCGATGAGCCACTCGGGGGCCTTGGGCATCAGAACCGGCAGAATCATCACGATCGGCCAGTGCCACAGGTAGATGGAGAAGGAGCGGTGCCCCAGCCAGCGGAGCACGCGGATGTTCATCCACTCGTCGATGGCGTTATCTCCGCGCGCCAGCCCCATCACGACCAGAGAAGTCAACAGGCTGGAGATGACCAGCCCGCCACGGTAGGTGAACGCACTTTCCGCGTGCACGGTCATCATCATCGCCACGAGCCCCACGAAGGCCAGGGCAGGGACCCAGTCCGCGAGCAGCTGATGCTTGAACCAGTTGAGGCGGCGCGGATGCGAGTCCGCGACCCGGGAACGCACCGGGGAGGTCAGCAGGAGCGCGACCAGCGAACCGAGCAGCAGACCAAAAGCGTGAGTATCCGTGCCGTAGTAGACCCGCGACGGGTCCTGCTGCGGATCGAAGATCACCGCCATCGCGACCATGGAGGCGACGGCCAACACCGCCGTCAGCACCGCCATGCGCGGGCGGAAGCGGATCGCGTTGCGCCGCACGGCGAGCAGCACCAGCCAAACCAGAATCGGCCAGATCAGGTAGTACTGCTCCTCGATCGCCAGCGACCAATAGTGTGCAGTGACCTGGATATCCGACTTCGCGAAATAGGACTCAGCGTTCGCGATCTGCACCCAGTTATTAACGAAGAACGCGGTACCGAAAAACTGGGCGCGCAGCTTCACCGCAAGATCGCCGCCGATCGTCCCCACCACGGCCGTCGTCATGATGAGAACGAACAGGGCCAACGGGGCGATGCGCCGCAGGCGTCGCCTCCAGAAGACCCGGAAGCTCACGCCCTGAGTGAGGGCAACTTCGCGCAGCAGAATCGACGTGATGAGGAAGCCGGAGAGCACGAAGAAGACGTCCACGCCCATGAACCCGCCGGGCAGAAGGTCGCCGAAGAAGTGGTACAGCACCACAGCTGCCACCGCGACCCCTCGCAGCCCGTCGAGACCCGCGATCTGACGAATTCGGACGTGCACTTCTACTCCCTCCGGCTCGAATTGCCACCACGTGAGATTAGCACCACAGGCGGGCAACATTGCAGCCGAAGAGGGGGCTTTAGGGCCATGCTCAGTTAACGCCCAGCTCACCTTCCCGTCGCAGGCAGGCGAGAGGGGTGGCGAGCCATGACGGGAGCACTGCGGAACCACTTCGACACCCCAATGAGGCCAAGATCACGCTCTCACTACACGTGCGCATCAAACACACCACACGCACAAGTAGGCACTACATATGGGCATTATAGACGCGTCACCATCTATATATTGCGCTTCCATTGCTTGCGGGGCCCGGAATTCCACGTATGTTATTTGGCACCAGCCGGGGTGGAACCCCACCCGCCACGGCTCATCCCCACCCCGACGAGAGGAGCCTCCATGTCCGCACCCAGCATTCGATCCTCAGCCCACCGCACAGACCACACCCGCAACGCGCAGCGGCGAGTCGCCGTCGACCCCACCGAAACAGTCGAGGAGTACCTGCACCGCCAAGACTGGCGCATCAACGCCAACGCAAACCAGGACTACTCAATCGGCGGGCTCATCCTCAACGCCTCCGGCAAGGTCGCCGCAAACTACTGGCTGGACGAGATCTTCGCCCCCGAGGCTGGCGCCGCCCACCGCTCCGGCGATATCCACATCCACGACCTCGACAGCCTCACCGGCTACTGCGCCGGCTGGTCCCTGCGCCAACTCCTCGAAGAAGGCTTCGGCGGCGTCCCGGGCGCGATCTCTTCCCATCCGCCCCGCCACCTCTCCAGCGCCTGCGGCCAGGCAGTCAACTTCCTCGGCACCCTACAAAACGAGTGGGCCGGCGCCCAGGCGTTCTCCAGCTTCGACACCTACATGGCCCCCTTCGTCCGCCTGGATAGCCTCAGCTTCGAGGAAGTCAAGCAGTGCCTGCAGGAATTCATCTATAACCTCAACGTGCCCTCCCGCTGGGGCACCCAAACCCCCTTCACCAACCTCACCTTCGACTGGACCTGCCCCGCCGACCTCGCAGAACAGAACCCACTCATCGGGGGCGAGCCCGTGGACTTCACCTACGGCGAACTCCAAGCAGAGATGGACATAATTAACCGGGCCTTCCTGGAGGTCATGAGCGCCGGGGATGCCGATGGCCGCCCGTTCACCTTTCCCATCCCCACCTACAACATCACCCCGGACTTCGACTGGTACAGCACCAACGCCGCGTTGCTTTTCGACATGACCGCCAAGTACGGACTGCCGTACTTCCAGAACTTCCTCAACTCGGACCTCGACCCGGGCATGGTTCGCTCCATGTGCTGCCGCCTGCAGCTGGATCTCCGCGAGCTTATGAAGCGTGGCAATGGCCTTTTCGGCTCTTCCGAGCTGACCGGCTCGATTGGCGTCGTCACGATCAACTGCGCGCGGCTCGGCTACCTGCACCGCGGCGACGAAGCAGCACTCTTCGCGGCAGTCGACGAACTCGTGGACCTCGCGGTCGACACGCTGGAGCGGCGACGGCAGTTCGTCGCCGAGAACATGGAACGGGGACTCTACCCCTACACCAGCCGCTGGCTGCCCAGCCTGAACAACCACTTCTCGACCATCGGCGTGAACGGCTGCAACGAGATGGTTCGCAACTTCACCGGCGGGGCCCGCGACATCACCGACCACGAGGGCCACGCGCTCGTCGCCCGGCTACTCGACCACCTCAACGAGCGGCTCCTCGAAGCACAGGAAGCTACCGGCAACCTCTACAACCTGGAAGCCACCCCGGCTGAAGGTGCGACCTACCGCTTCGCCCGCGAGGACCGCGCACGCTACCCGGAAATCCTGCAGGCCGGCACCGCAGAGCAGCCGTACTACACCAATTCCTCGCAGCTGCCCGTGGCGCACACCCCGGACCCCTTCGAGGCACTGGTCGAGCAGGAGGAACTGCAGAAGAAGTACACCGGCGGCACCGTGCTGCACCTCTACATGGGAGCCGCGATGAGCTCCGGGGAGGCCTGCGCGACCTTGGTACGCCGGGCGCTGGAGAGCTTCGAGCTGCCGTACCTGACGGTCACCCCGACGTTCTCGGTATGCCCACAGCATGGCTACCTTGCCGGCGAACACCCGCAGTGTCCCAACTGCGGCACCGATACCGAGGTGTGGACGCGCGTGATGGGCTACTTCCGGCCGACGAGCAGCTTCAACACCGGCAAGCGCGGCGAGTTCAGCGAGCGGGAGTACTTCCGCGAGGCTGAGGCCGGGCTGGGCGGTGCTGAGATTGACGGTGCGGGGTCGCAGAATACTGGACTAGTCAGCACTGGGCAGGTTGGCGAGTTCTCGCCGTCCGCGGTCGGGGCTCGACCAGATGCGTAATTCCGCTGTTTTTGAGGACGCCAACAGCTTGGCCTTGGCAGGGCTCATCCCCTTTTCTGCCACTGACTGGCCGGGAAAATTGACAGCGACGGTGTTCACCCAGGGCTGCCCGCTGCGCTGCGTGTACTGCCACAATGCACAGCTGCAGGATTTCCCAGTGATAGCTGGTAGCGAGCCAGCCTCCGGTGTGGAGGGGGCCACCAGAGGCGTAGGATCTGCCACAGCTGAAGGCCGACCGCTCTTCTCGGATGCTCTGGAGCTCATGGAGCGGCGCCGGGGGATGCTTGACGGTTTGGTGATCTCTGGTGGGGAGCCACTAGCGGCCGCCGGGCTACCCGCAGCGATTGCGGACACGAAGGCTGCTGGCTTCCCGGTGGGATTGCACACCAGCGGGTACGCGCCGGCGCGGTTGCGCGCCTTGCTGTCCAAGGAGGCCACGCGACCCGACTGGATCGGGCTGGATGTTAAGGCACTCCCCCGTCATGCTGCTGCAGTCACGGGGCTGGCGCCGCGGGCCGCGGAGCGAATGTGGGATTCACTACGCGTAGCCGCCGCCGCGGCGGAACAGTACGGCGTGGAACTGCAGATGCGCACCACGCTCTGGCCGGGCTCGGTGATCGAGCAGCACCTTGAGGAGCTCCAGGGCGAGGTCGCAAAGCTCGGGCACGAGCTACACCTGCAGTGGGCCCGGAACGTCGATGGCGCCGGGCGCTATGTGGCTTAGCGGCGCTTCTTGCCGAAGGTCTTGGTGAAGTTCAGGCCCGGGATGCCGGTCTGGATGCGGATCATCTGCTGCCCATTGGCCTTTTGGGTGATGCGGGCCGGACCCAGCTTGTAGGAGCCACCCACCCCGCCGCTGGAGACGTTGATGCGACCGTTGCGGCCGACCTTCTTGGACTCACGAAAAAAGATTCCCATGGGGCAAGATTCTAGCGTCTACATCTTCGTCCGACTCAACGGTGAATAATCTACGGCCCCCTCACCTTCCTGTGAGGGAAAACCGGCACCCGTGTCCGCACTGCGCGCTACAGTCTCCCCCATGATGACCACAACCCGTATTGGAAACGCCCAGCCAACCTCAGGACGCACAACTTTGCACCGTTCGCCGCGTGCCGTCGCGATCGTCGCACCGTTGCTCGCAGCCGGCCTACTCTCCGGCTGCAGTTCCGAGGACACCCCCAACGCCTCACAGCCCTCGACTCCAACCAGCACCACTGCATCCGAATCCTCGACCACGGCAAACACCGCTCCCGAAACCTCGAGTAGCTCGAGGAAGCCACAGCCGACCGACGCCGAAAAACCTCCCGTTCAGGACAGAAGCACTGCTTCGGCACGACCTCAGAGCGCGGGAGAATCGGAGGGTGAGGCGTCCCCGGTAGCAGGAAAGCCGACCCCGAACGCCGCACCCGCGGATACGCAGCCTGGGGATTATTGCGGGCAGGTAAAAACTCGTGATTTCTCGCAGCCCAGCGAGCCGGTGGTGAACCAGAAGGTATACGCAGTCACCGCCGGCACGGATTGCCCTGCGGGGTTGGAAGCAATGCAGGGGTACGCGAACGGCATGCCTTATGACGCTTATAACCACGGCAACGCCCAGATCGTGAAGATTCCCGGTGGCAATTGCTCAGCTCCGACGGCTGCGAGAGCTCAAGAAACTAATACGTCGATGAGCTGCGCGGGCGACTTCGGTGAGGTGAAGGTGCCACAGCACGGTTAGGGATCGGACAAGGCTTGCAGCCACGCCCAGTACCCCACAGAGGGCCCTTTTCTGCAGCTAAAGCCGAATATTGCAGACGGAGTCCACAGCTCGCTGCGCAAGATCCATGGGTATCCGCGAAGCGCGCGACTCAACTATCCTCTTAGCCATGAACGACGATGCCCTCCGTTGCGATGACAATGACCGCAACCGCGCCCAAGCTCTCCTCCACGATGCCCTCGGCCGCGGCCAGATCAGCATCGCGGAGTTCGACGAGCGAGTGCAGCAGTGCATGGTCGCCCAGACCCGAGGCGAGCTGCTCGTGCCGCTGACAGATCTTTTCCTCGACCCGCGCGCGGCACTCTACGGCCACCCGTCGGCCCCTACTGCCCCGACGAGCCCGAGCCCTGCCACGCAGCGGCCTGCGCCCAAAAATAATGGGCAAAGCTTCTGGGAAAAGCTCACTAATTTCAACCGTCCGGCGGTACCCGCACGATCCCCGGAAGAGGTCACCTACTTCACCAACCAGCTGGTCACCGGGGAGAACCTACCCAACAACAGGGTGCAGGCTCTGTTCTCTGACCGTCGGCTCCACCACTGGACCGTGCCCGCCTATCAAGAAATCCGAGCCCATGGGGGCAACGTGACCGTAGATCTTATGTCCGCACGTCTCGCATCCCACCACACCACCTTCGATGTCGCCGGTGCTCTCGGGACGATCGAGGTTCTTGTTCCGGAGGGAATCCGGGTCACCGTCGACGCCGACGGGGCACTCGGGAACACGATTTTCAAGGTCGCCCGTGGGGCTGTGCCACCGGAGCGGCTCCCCGAGAACGCTCCCACACTGCGCATCACGGGCTCGCACAACCTCGGCTCCGTCACCGTGCGCGTCTTGCGCCTGGACTAAGCGGGGCCGGCACTGCCGCACCCCTTCGCTCGTATCGGCGCTCATTTCCGCTGCGCCCGCTCCCCCATCCCCGAAGCCCCGTCCCCCCTCCCCGCGCACAGCAAAAGGCCTCAGGGTTTTAAAAACCCTGAGGCCTTAAACCTCTAGGCCCAAGCCTAGAAACCCTAAGCCTTAGTGCAGGCCGAGGTCATCCAGCGGGACGGACGCGCCGGTGAACTCACCGTAGCCCTCGTCACCGTAGAAACCGTCACCGAAGGTCGACGGCAGCGTGAACGCCGCAGCACGAGCCTCCTCGGTCGGCTGAACCTGGATGTTGCGGTAGCGGGCGATACCCGTACCAGCCGGGATCAGCTTACCGATGATCACGTTCTCCTTGAGACCGATGAGCTTATCGGAACGCTTGTTGATCGCAGCGTCCGTCAGCACGCGAGTGGTCTCCTGGAAGGAGGCGGCGGACAGCCAGGACTCGGTTGCCAGGGAAGCCTTGGTGATACCCATGATCTCGGCGCGAACCTCGACCGGGCGGCCACCCGTCTTCACGGCCTCCTTCGACGCAGCCACCGCGTCGGAGTGATCCACCAGGGAGCCCGGCAGGTACTCCGTGGAGCCGGAGTCGATGACCGTCACACGGCGCAGCATCTGGCGCACGATGATCTCGATGTGCTTGTCGTGGATGGCCACACCCTGATCGCGGTACACCTTCTGCACCTCGTTGATCAGATGCTGCTGCACGCCACGGCGACCCATCACGCGGAGCACCTCGTGCGGATCCGCAGCGCCCTTCAGCAGCTGCTGGCCCATCTTCACGTGGTCGCCGTCGCGGAGCGGACGCTCCACGCCACCGGTGCCCAGCGTTGCCAGACCCTGACGCTTCGACAGCTTCTCGTACACAACCTCCTCGGAACCATCGTCCGGGATGATCGTGAGGGTGAAGAACGCGTCGTCGTCCTCGATCTTGATCTTGCCGTCCACGGAAGCGATCGGGGACTTCGCCTTCGGAACACGAGCCTCGAACAGCTCCTGAACACGCGGCAGACCACCCGTAATATCGCCACCAACACCACCGAGGTGGAAGGTACGCATCGTCAGCTGGGTACCCGGCTCACCAATGGACTGGGCAGCCACGATACCGACAGCCTCGCCGATCTCGACCTTCTTACCCGTCGCCATGGACTTGCCGTAGCAGGTAGAGCACACGCCGGTGGCGGTGCCACAGGTCATGACGGAGCGGGCCTTGATGGTCTCCACACCAGCCTTGACCAGCTCGGCCAGCTCCAGCTCGCCGATGATCGCACCGGCCTCGCACACAACCTCGCCGTTCGCGCCGATGGCGTCGGCGGCCAGGAAGCGGCCCAGCACGGAGGTCTCGACGAAGTCCGCGCGAGCGAACTCGCCGGTCTTCTCGCCGTTGGCGTCCAGCACCGGGGTGCAGACGTCCAGAACAACGCCCTGCTTGGTGCCACAGTCGTCCTCGCGGACGATGACGTCCTGCGCGACGTCCACCAGACGACGAGTGAGGTAACCGGAGTCAGCGGTACGCAGTGCCGTATCCGCCAGACCCTTACGGGAACCGTGGGAGTTGTTGAAGTACTCGAGCACAGACAGGCCCTCACGGAAGGAGGTCTTCACCGGGCGGGTGATGTAGTCACCGCGGGAGTTCGTGACCATGCCCTTCATGCCGGCCAGGGTCCAGATCTGGCGCATGTTACCGGCAGCACCGGACTTCACGATCATCGGGATCGGGTTGTCATCCGGGTAGAGCTTCTCCACCGACTCACCGACGAAGTCCGTTGCTTCCTTCCACAGGTCAACCAGGGACTGGTAGCGCTCGGACTCGTTGATCTTGCCTCGGGCCAGTTTCTTCTCGATGCGCTGTGCCTTGGCCTCGTACTCGTCGAGGATCTCCTGCTTATTCGGCAGGACCAGCACGTCGTGCATGGTGATGGTCACACCGGAGCGGGTTGCCCAGTAGAAGCCAGCGTCCTTCAGCTTGTCCACCGTCTGCGCGACGGTGATCATCGGGTACTTCGCTGCCAGGTCGTTAATGACGACGGCCTGGTTCTTCTTGTCCATCACGCCTTCGACGTACGGGTAGTTCCACGGCAGCAGCTCGTTGAACTGCACGCGGCCCAGGGTGGTCTCGGCGGTCCAGGTCTGGCCCTTCTGCCAACCATCCGGGAACTGCTCCGCCTCAACCTCTGCCGGCGGGCGGAGGTGGTCGATGCGGACGTGGATCGGCGCCTGCAGGCCAAGCACACCACGGTCGTAGGCCATGATGGCCTCCGCCAGGGAGGTGTACACGCCGGTTGCTGGGCCCTGGTCGGTGGCCTCGGTGAAGGCACCCTGGCCGCCGAACTCCTCCTTGCCCTTGGTCAGGGTCAGGTAGTACAGGCCGGTGACCATGTCCAGACGCGGCATAGCCAGTGGCTTACCGGACGCCGGGGACAGGATGTTGTTGGAAGCCAGCATCAGGATGCGGGCCTCAGCCTGAGCCTCGTCGGACAGCGGCAGGTGGACTGCCATCTGGTCACCATCGAAGTCCGCGTTGAAGGCCTCACAGGCCAGCGGGTGCAGCTGAATAGCCTTACCCTCAATCAGCACGGGCTCGAAGGCCTGGATACCCAGGCGGTGCAGCGTTGGTGCACGGTTCAGCATGACCGGGTGCTCGGCGATGGCCTCTTCCAGAACGTCCCAGACCTCTGGGCGCTGGCGCTCAACCATGCGCTTCGCGGACTTGATGTTCTGCGCGTAGGACTTCTCCACCAGGCGCTTCATCACGAAAGGCTTGAACAGCTCGAGGGCCATCAGCTTCGGCAGACCACACTGGTGCAGCTTGAGCTGCGGACCAACGATAATCACCGAACGGCCGGAGTAGTCCACGCGCTTACCCAGCAGGTTCTGGCGGAAGCGGCCCTGCTTACCCTTCAGCAGGTCGGAGAGGGACTTCAGCGGACGGTTGCCCGGGCCGGTGACCGGACGGCCGCGGCGGCCGTTGTCGAACAGCGCGTCCACGGACTCCTGCAGCATGCGCTTCTCGTTGTTCACGATGATCTCAGGGGCGCCGAGATCCAGCATGCGCTTCAGGCGGTTGTTGCGGTTGATGACGCGGCGGTACAGGTCGTTCAGGTCGGAGGTCGCGAAGCGGCCACCGTCCAGCTGAACCATCGGGCGCAGCTCCGGCGGGATGACCGGGATGCAGTCCAGGACCATGCCGGCCGGGTCGTTGCCGGAGCGCAGGAACGCAGCGACAACCTTCAGGCGCTTCAGGGCGCGCAGCTTGCGCTGCCCCTTGCCGTCGCGGATGACCTCACGCAGGGACTCGGCCTCGGCCTCGAGGTCGAAGTTGCGGATCAGGGTCTGGATAGCCTCCGCGCCCATGCCGCCGGTGAAGTAATCCTCGTAGCGGTCGAGCAGCTCCTCGTAGAGGGTCTCGTCCGCGATCATCTGCTTCGGGGCGAGCTTGACGAAGGTGTTCCAGATCTCGTCGAGGCGCTCCACCTCTCGCTCAGCGCGCTCACGGATGTGGCGCATCTCGCGGTCAGCGGCGTTCTGTACCTTCTTCTTGGCGTCGGCCTTCGCGCCGGCAGCCTCGAGCTCCGCGAGGTCCTCCTCGAGAGTCTTGGCACGGTCGGCCAGCTCCGCGTCGCGGTCCTGCTCGACCTCCTTCTTCTCGAGCAGCATCTCTGCCTCGAGGGTCGTCTGGTCGTTGTGACGAGCCTCCTCATCGACAGAGGTGATGATGTTGGCCGCGAAGTAGATGATCTTCTCAAGATCCTTCGGGGCCAGATCCAGCAGGTAGCCGAGGCGGGACGGAACGCCCTTGAAGTACCAAATGTGGGTCACCGGAGCGGCCAGCTCGATGTGGCCCATGCGCTCACGGCGAACCTTGGACTTGGTCACCTCGACGCCACAGCGCTCACAGATGATGCCCTTGTAGCGGACACGCTTGTACTTACCGCAGGAGCACTCCCAGTCGCGGGTCGGCCCGAAAATGCGCTCGCAGAACAGACCGTCCTTCTCTGGCTTGAGGGTGCGGTAGTTGATCGTCTCGGGCTTCTTTACCTCGCCGCGCGACCAGCGACGGATGTCATCGGCCGTGGCCAGGCCAATGCGTAGTTCGTCGAAGAAGTTGACGTCCAGCACGTGGACTTCCTTTCCCCTCCAAGAATGTGGAGGGCCATTGTGGGTGAACCTAGGTCAGAATCTGAAAGTGTGCGAAGCCTTGAGCGTTAGCCAACGTCGATGTCGGCGTCTGGACGCTCATCGCGCTGCAGGTTAATACCCAGCGCTGCGTTTGCGGACTCAAGCTCGTCGTCATCATCGGAGGACAGCTCCATCGGGGTGCCGTCCGCGGCCAGAACCTCAACGTTCAGGCACAGGGACTGCAGCTCCTTGAGGAGGACCTTGAAGGACTCTGGGATACCCGGATCCGGGATGTTCTCGCCCTTCACGATCGCCTCGTAGACCTTCACGCGGCCCACCACGTCATCGGACTTGATGGTCAGGAGCTCCTGCAGGGTGTAGGCGGCACCGTATGCCTGCATTGCCCACACCTCCATCTCGCCGAAGCGCTGGCCACCGAACTGGGCCTTACCACCCAGCGGCTGCTGGGTAATCATGGAGTAAGGACCGGTGGAACGGGCGTGAATCTTCTCGTCGACCAGGTGGTGCAGCTTCAGCATGTACATGTAGCCCACGGAGATCGGGTGCTCGTATGGCTCACCAGTACGGCCGTCGATCAGCTGCGCCTTACCGAAGTCATCCACCAGGCGGATACCGTCGCGGTTCGGGCGCGAGGAGCGCAGCAGACCGGACAGCTCGGCGTTGGACGCACCGTCGAACACCGGGGTGGAGGTCAGGGAGTCGGCCGGAACGTCGTAGAGCTCCTCCGGCAGCGTCTCCAGCATCGCCTTGATCTTCGGGTCGTCGGAGTTGGTGTCGACCTGCCAACCGGCCTTCGCCAGCCAGCCCAGGTGCACCTCCAGGACCTGACCAATGTTCATACGACGCGGCACACCGTGGGTGTTCAGGATGATGTCCACCGGGGTACCGTCCGGCAGGAACGGCATGTCCTCCTGCGGCAGGATCTTGCCGACGACACCCTTGTTGCCGTGGCGGCCGGCGAGCTTATCGCCGTCCTGGATCTTGCGCTTCTGGGCGACGTAGACGCGGACCATCTCGTTGACGCCAGCGGCGAGGTCGTCGTCGTCCTCACGGGAGAAGACGCGCACGCCGATGACCTTGCCGGTCTCACCGTGCGGGACCTTCATGGAGGTATCGCGAACCTCGCGGGCCTTCTCACCGAAGATGGCGCGCAGCAGGCGCTCCTCCGGGGTCAGCTCCGTCTCACCCTTCGGGGTGACCTTACCGACGAGGATGTCACCGTCGCGGACGTCCGCACCGATGCGGACGATACCGCGCTCGTCGAGGTCAGCAAGGACGTCCTCGCCGACGTTCGGGATGTCGCGGGTGATCTCCTCCGGGCCCAGCTTGGTGTCGCGGGCGTCGATCTCGTACTCCTCGATGTGGATCGAGGTCAGCACGTCCTCCTCAACCATGCGCTGGGAGAGGATGATCGCATCCTCGTAGTTGTGGCCCTCCCACGGCATGAAGGCGACGAGCAGGTTCTTGCCCAGCGCCATCTCACCGTTATCGGTGCCCGGGCCGTCGGCGATGACCTGGCCGGCCTCGACGCGGTCGCCCTGGTTAACCAGCGGCTTCTGGTTGTAGCTGGTGCCCTGGTTGGTGCGCTCGAACTTGCGCAGCATGAAGGTATCGCGGATGCCCTCATCGTCCATGATGGTGATGTAGTCAGCGGAGACGTACTCCACCACACCAGCCTTCGGGGCGATGATCAGGTCACCGGCGTCGTAGGCAGCGCGCTGCTCGATACCGGTACCGACGTACGGGGCCTCGGCGCGCAGCAGCGGCACAGCCTGACGCTGCATGTTCGCACCCATGAGGGCACGGTTGGCGTCGTCGTGCTCCAGGAACGGAATCATCGCGGTTGCGACGGAGACCATCTGGCGCGGGGAGACGTCCATGTAATCCACCTGGCTTGCCGGGACGACCTCCACGTCGCCGCCGCGCAGACGGACCTCAATCTGGTCCTCAGTGAACTTCATGTCCGCATCGAACGGCGTATTCGCCTGAGCGATGACGTGACGGTCCTCTTCATCCGCGGTGAAGTACTCGACCTCGTCGGTGATCTGGCCATCGACGACGCGACGGTACGGCGTCTCGATGAAACCGAACGGGTTCACGCGGGCGTAGGAGGACAGGGAACCGATCAGACCAATGTTCGGACCCTCTGGGGTCTCAATCGGGCACATGCGGCCGTAGTGAGACGGGTGAACGTCGCGGACCTCGAGGCCAGCACGCTCACGGGACAGACCACCCGGACCCAGCGCGGACAGACGGCGCTTGTGGGTCAGGCCGGACAGGGAGTTGTTCTGGTCCATGAACTGGGACAGCTGCGAGGTACCGAAGAACTCGCGGATCGCTGCCGAGACCGGACGCACGTTGATCAGGGAGGTCGGGGTGATGGACTCGGCGTCCTGCGTGGTCATGCGCTCGCGGACGACGCGCTCCATGCGGGACAGGCCAACCCGGACCTGGTTCTGAATCAGCTCGCCGACCGTACGCAGGCGGCGGTTACCGAAGTGGTCAATGTCGTCGACCTCGATCGGGATCTCCACGCCCTCCGGGGAGGTCATGGTGCGCTCGCCCGCGTGCAGGCGGACGAGGTACTCGATCGTGGTGAGGATGTCTTCCTCGGTGAGGGTCATGGTGCCGTCGGTGTCGCCACCGAGGCCGAGCTTGCGGTTGACCTTGTAGCGGCCGACCTTCGCCAGGTCGTAGCGCTTCGGGCGGAAGAAGGAGTTCTCCAGCAGGGCCTGTGCGGAGTCGCGGGTCGGGGACTCGCCCGGACGCTGCTTGCGGTAGATCTCCAGCAGTGCCTCGTCCGTGTTCTCGACGCCATCCTTCTCGAGGGTGGACATCATGATCTCGGAGAAGCCGAAGCGGTCGGTGATCTCCTGGGTGGTCAGGCCGAGGGCCTTCAGCAGGACAGTCACCGGCTGGCGGCGCTTACGGTCGATGCGGACGCCGACGGTGTCGCGCTTATCGACGTCGAACTCCAGCCACGCACCGCGGGACGGGATGACCTTCACACCGTGCAGCGGGCGCTCGGTGGAGGTGTCGATCGACTCGTCGAAGTAGACACCCGGGGAACGGACCAGCTGGGAGACGACGACACGCTCGGTGCCGTTGATAATGAAGGTGCCCTTGTCGGTCATCATCGGGAAGTCGCCGATGAAGACGGTCTGGGACTTAATTTCGCCGGACTGGGCGTTGGTGAACTCCGCGGTCACGTACAGCGGTGCCGCGTAGTTGATGTCCTTTTCCTTGGCCTCGTCGATGGAGGTCTTCACGTCGTCGAAGCGTGGCTCCGAGAGCGTGAGGGACATGTTTTCCGAATAATCCTCAATGGGGGACAGCTCTTCGAGGATGTCCTCCAGTCCGCTCGTGACGCGGACTCCCTCCCCAGCCTCGGCCTGCCTGCGGGCGCGCCACTCCGGGGCGCCGACGAGCCAGGCGAAGGACTCTCGTTGGAGGTCAAGAAGGCCTGGAACCTCGATCGGCGCGTCGATCTTCGCGAAAGAGTAGCGAGTCGAAGCTCCGGGGATTCCGGCCACTGAACTTGTCTGGCGGGAGACTGCCAAGATGGGTCCTTCCAGCACTAAGCGTTTCTCCTTGCCTGGGTGGAGCCAGGCTGGGAAACGGTTGCGTGAGCGTACGATTTTTCGTGGTGGTCTATATCGGTGGTGTTACTCTGAACGCCGGATAAGCAGGAATGCCTAAAGGACCTTGTCAAATCCGCTTTCCCGCAGTCTGTGACTGCTGGAGGGAAGCTCATTGCCAAGGCCGATTGTTGGTGAGAACATCATCTCTCAACTCGCCTGCCCACAAGGGTTCAGAATTTAACCAGCGCAACGAACTACCATATAGTAGTAGCCCCCAAATGTCCACCCCCGTGGATACTGATCAGGCCGATAGTATCCGTCCGCTTCGACGGGCGCAAAATTACACGCTTGTAGCCCGGCGCTTGCGCTCACGACGCAGCGCCACCACCAGTGCGGCGAGCAGCAGGATCACGCCAGCCCAGAACACCCCGCGGCCCCACTTCTCCGTGGAACGCTTGCCACCGAGCTCGTCTGCCTGGTCCAACATCTGGCGCTCATTGGCCTCGGTCGTGCGCCCCTCAAACTTCAGCAGCGGCTCCACCACCTCGCCTTCAGCGTTGCGGTACTCGTCCCGAATGTGCTCCTCGATGCCGACGATCATGCCAGACTCCGGCTCCACCGCCAGCTCGCGCCAGCCGCCGTGGTACAGCTCCGCACGGTCGCCGTCCTTGACGATGGCATTGCGGATGCCGCTGTAGCGGGAGCTGACCTTTTCCGACGGAATCTCCTGGCGGAAGAGGTAGATCTCCTTCTCGTCACCGCTAGAGGTTTCCCGGCGCTCCGTGCCCCGGAACTCCGCCGGGTAGGCGTGACGGGCGGTCCAGTCGAAGTACTCGTAGCTCTGCTGCTGGGTATCCACCGGGAACTTCGCCCAGGAGCCCTCCATCTCCACGGCCTTCGGCGGGGTCGCCGGGGAATCCGCGACCTTGGCCTCCCCCACGGCTTCACCGTTCATCCGGTTCAGCCGGTAGCTATAGACCTGCGCATCCAGCAGGGACTCCAGATCGTCCTTCACATTGGTGCGGGCGTTGGAGACGCCGACGCGCACCGTCGCCTCCTCCTCCGTGGCCGGCTGGCCCAGTTGCATGTTGAACTGGCGAGCCACCGGCGCCTGGATGGGATCCTCCTCCCCCACGCCCAGGTAACCCGGCCCCACGGTTGCGTCCTCGTCCTCCAAGGTGAAGGTGGTGTGCTGCAGGCTCAGTGGCACCGGCCGCTCCTCGGGGAAGAGCCGTGGCAGGAGCACGCCCGCCACGATCATGGCGCTGGCCAGGCCGAGCACAAACACAGCAACGATACGGGACTTCGAGTTCATGCTGAACATGCTACAACAGCCCGCAGACACGCTGTTCCCTTTGAAAGCGGGTCGCAAGGCAGGTCGGCGCAGCAATAGAAAAACCGCCCCGGCAAGGCGAACCTTGCGGGGCGGTGAATCACGCGGCCGCTGTGCGCGGCAACTGGATTACTTGAGGGAGACCTTTGCGCCGGCCTCTTCCAGCTTAGCCTTAGCTGCCTCAGCGTCCTCCTTGGAAGCGCCCTCGAGCAGAGCCTTCGGAGCAGCCTCAACGAGCTCCTTAGCCTCCTTCAGACCCAGGCCGGAGACGACCTCGCGGACGACCTTAATGACGCCGATCTTCTTAGCGCCTGCGTCCTCCAGGACGACGTCGAACTCGTCCTTCTCCTCAGCAGCAGCGCCGCCCTCAGCGCCACCAGCAGCTGCAACAGCAGCAACCGGAGCAGCAGCGGTGACGTCGAAGGTCTCCTCGAACAGCTTGACGAACTCAGAGAGCTCGATCAGGGTCATCTCCTTGAAGGCATCCAGCAGCTCTTCGTTGGTGAACTTAGCCATAATAGGCATCCTTTCGTGTTGTGCCGCCTGGGCAATCGGCCCTGCGGCGAAGTGTTTTTAAAAGTTTTTACTGTGGTGGACCGGCTTGTGGTCCAGCGCGGTGGCACACCGTGCCCTCGCACCCAGCGTGGCGGAACTAGTCCTTCTTCTCCTGCAGGGCAGCCGCGAGGCGTGCAACCTGGGACGCAGGAGCATTGAACAGTCCAGCAGCCTTTGCCAAGGAACCCTGGAGAGCACCGGCCAGCTTGGCCAGGGTGGTCTCGCGGTTGTCCAGGTCGGCGATAGCCATGACCTGCTCAGCGGACAGCGCAGCGCCGTCCATGTTCCCGCCCTTGACGACGAAAGCCTCGTGATCCTTGCCGAAATCCTTCATGGCCTTAGCTGCGTCAACAGCCTCGCCCTTGATGAAAGCAACAGCGGTAGGACCAGTCAGCAGGGATTCGTCAATCTCAACGCCGGCTTCCTTAGCAGCCAGCTTGAGCAGGGTGTTCTTGGCGACGGAGTAGGTGACATCCTGACCCAGCGCGCGACGCAGCTCGGTGGTCTCAACCACGGACAGACCGCGGTATTCGGTCAGCACGGTGGCGTCTGCTTCCTCGAAGCGTGCCTTGAGCTCCTGCAGCGCTGCAGTGTTCTTTGGATTAGCCATACTCTCGCCTCCTTCCTGATGTTCTGGTGTACGTGTGTACGTGCACCGGCGATCGAAACGAAGGAAACACTTTCACAACGACAAAGCGCCCCGTACCCGCAGGGGGCAACGGGGCGCTTCTGGAATCGCAGCTCGCTAGCGTGAAGCTAGCGGCGCGATACAAAACGTCTCGTGTTACCTGCGTGGGCCGTCATCATGACGATGATCCTTCAACCCGGGAGCGCTCGCACGAGCTTGCTGATCAGATCAGCACGGCCGGAAAGCGTTTTCCCAAGTGACCGACGGTCTTCGGTGAAACTTTGAAACATATCAAAACTTCGCCTGACAGCTTAACGCCCAGCAGCCGAAAGACCAAATCGGCCTAGGCGGCATCGCGGTACTGCTCAGGTTCTTCCCCACGGCGTTTCATCTGGTGCCAATGCTGGCGTGCTGCCTCCTGGGACCGCTGGCTCCACGCACCATCCCAGTCGTGCTCCCCGGTCCCATCGGCGTTCTCGTCGTAATCCTCATTGCGCGAGTACAGCCGCTGCCGTTCGCGCGCCCCGTGGGTCAACCGCCGGACCGCGGAGTCCGAATTGAAACTCGAACCCAGGGCCCCGGCGGTCACGCCCATGGATGCAGCGAGCCAGGAAATCCTGGCATAAGTGCCCACGGTGACCGGCTCACCCAGCACCTTCGTCATGAAGTCTGGGGCAATGATCGCACCGGCGCCGGCGAAAATGATGAGGAAAAGGATGGCATACATCCCCAGAACAGCGAACGCGAGCGTGAGAAGCGTCGAACCGTTGTACAGCGCAATGACCCGCTTGAAAGATTTTGCGCTGGGCTTATCCCAGAGGCTGTTATCCAGCAGTAGCCACAGAATCATGGCTAGCACCGCAACGATATTGACCACGGCCAGGCGGGTGATGGTGAGGTAGTCCGCCATTTCCCAAATAGAGCTGTAGAAGATGCCGAAGGCGCCGACCCCGATGCCCGCAGCCAGCGCACCGGACAGCGCCCCGAGGGAGTGGCGCGGCTGATTTGTGGAGATCATGCCGAGCATCGTCTTGAACTTGTTCTTTTCCTCCCTCGTCGACTGCTCCCTTTCGCCCTGGGAGGACGCCAGGTAGTCGCGGTATTCCCCAATCACGCGCGCTATTTCCTGGGCCAGTCCGTCGCGGGCGCCGAGCATCCCGAGCGTGGGGTAGCTGATCACCGCCACATCCTGATTCGGATAAAGCTCACTTCTCAACACGGTGGCACCACTAAAGCGCGGCAGCTCGGTGACGAGCAGCTGCAAATCCGCGGGGCTCCTGCCGCTCGGAACATCCGGCGCGATCAGGGAGCGGTTGGGATCCATGAGCAGCAGTTCGGTGTCGAGGTTAAAGCTGCAATCCTCTGGCAAGTCCGCGCTATCAAGAACCTTCGACACTTGGGCAGACACCAGCCCAGGGTCCGCGACGATGCGCACTGAAAGCTGGGAAGTTTTATCGCTTGGGGTGGACTCTGAGATCTGGTGGCCTTCCATAGTCATTACTCCCCAGGCTAGGTCAGAATCGACGCGCCAGCGATGTGGAGCTCGCGGCCAGGGGCAGCTGATACGCTCAAGTCCTTAACCCCTGGCGTCGCGGCTATCACCTTGCTCTCCGCACTCACCCAGAATGTCGCCGCTCGGGGATAACAACGAAGGAAAAGCATGGCACCATTCGACACCGCCGATACGTCCCCAGAGGGCGACGCTGAAAAGCAGACCGGGAGCCAGGAAGAACAGATCCCGGCCTTCATCTCCCAGCCCGACCGGCTGGACAAGTGGATTTGGGCCTACCTGGTTGCCGCAACCCTCTTCAGCTTCGCGATGATCCCGCTGCGCGTGTGGCTGCTCAACAACCCCGTGCCCTACGCGCTCATGGTGGGTGGCTATACCTCCTCAATCGTGGGCGGGGCAGAGTCCACCACCGGCGGAATCTCGGCGGTCGCCATCGTGCTGATGACCCTGGTCGGCGCGCTGAAGACCGTCCCCCTGTGGTGGCTGGTCGGCAACAAGTGGGGTCTGGAGTATCTGCGCATGTCGGTCGCCCACTCCCCCAGGCTGCAGCGCTGGACCGCGCGACTAGAAAACGCGCGCCCCGGCGTGCTGGGCGCGGCGATCGTGCTCTCCTATATCCCCTTCGTGCCCACCATCGTCATCGCCAACCTGCTGGCCGGCATCCGCCGCATGAGTTTCTGGACGGTCCTTGGGCTCAACGCCTTCGGCGTGCTGGTCACCAACGCCTTCTTCGCCTACCTGGGTGTGACCTACGGCGAGCAGGTGATCTCCATCGTGGAGCAGGTCAACCGCTACGCCATGTGGATCACGATCGCGCTGCTGGTGTTCATGTTCTGGAGCATCTCGAAACAGAACAAGAAAGCCACCTAAGCCCAACACTTGCGCGGCGGGGGCCATACCCCAGCCGCTGCCGCGCCTGCGCAACGCAAGGAACCCCGGACCCATTCAGGGTCCGGGGTTCCTCATGGCCTCAAGCTACTGCTCCAGCTTGCCGATGGGGGTGCTACCACCGGTCTGGATCTCGATGAGACGCACCGCGATCGCCTTCAGGTCTTCGGGCAGGCTCCGGTTGGCAACGAAGGGCTCCAACTCGATCCAGTCGAAGCGCGACGGCGGGCGCCGCACCTCGTTTTCGATCAGCGAGGTGAGTTGCTCCTTGCGCGTGCGGTCCGCGGTGGATGCCCAGCGGTCGCCCAGGTCCCCGTTCATGGAGATCCCCATCGCCGATTCGATATACGAGCGCGCGGCATTGAAGGCTTGCTTGTTTCGCCGCTGGTAGTCAGACAGCTGGGCTTCGAAATGCTGATTCCAGCCGTCGACGCGAGCCTGGTTCTCCGCCACCTGCTTATTGACGGCCGCGACGTACGCATCGTCCACGGCTTCGGCCTTGCCTTCCCGCCGGTAGGCCCAGAAGACAATCGCGCCTGCGCCGAGAACTCCACTGAGCAGGCTCCCGGCGATCACGATTTTGGGGCCGGTGTTCATAGTCTTGTTGATCTTTTCCAGGGACTGGCAGAAGCCATCGAAGTCGAGGTCCCCGACGTTCACTCCCTCTGCCTGTGCACGCAGTTCGCCAGGGTTGCAGGAATAGTTCTTGCCGCCCGACGCGGCGAGTTCTTCGTCCAGGAACCGGAAGTCCTTTTCCTCTGCTTGCTCGATCGCCTCGGGGCCAATCTGCTCGAACATGTTCTGCTTCAGCGTTTGACCTTCGGACTCCGCACGCCAGGACATCGCACCGAGGAGGATCGCGCCGACCCCGATGATGCCAACGAAGAACATGATCCCGGCGAGGATCCACACCAGAAAGCTCGGCGGCACGAAGGGCGTCTTCGGCTTCGGCGGCAGATCCTGGATCTCTGGTGGCTGCTCCACCACAGGGGGAGCCACGAAGACCCCGGTGCGCAACGCATCGTCCGCCCAATCCGACTTCTTCCACCGCGGGTAGTCCGCGATGATGCCCGCGAAACGATCGGCTAGCACCTGAAGCCACATGCGGCTGATATTGGAGTAATCGTCCAGGTGCTTCATCGCCTGCGGGCGGTACTTGTAGAAGTAATCGGCACCCACGCCATCGCGCCAGTTCGCGAACGTCCCGTGCTTGATGTCGTCGAGGTCGGTGTGCAGCTGGTCCCCGATGCTGGTGATCGTCTGATCCAGCTGGTAGAAGCCCTGAACCACTTCCCGGTGCTGCGCAGCGCTCTGCCGAATGGCCTCCTGCTGCAGCGCGATGGATTCCCTCTGGTTGGCCAGCGACTTTCCGAGCAGGCCGTGGGTCTTCTTCGCATCCGCGTGGGCGACGATCGCGGCGGTCGCGTTGATCATGTTGCCCAGCCGCTGCTGGGACACCATCTCGCGCTGCATCGCGGTGGACTGGTTCACCGCACTCGTCATGTCGGCATAACGGCGCGACATTTCTTCTCTCGTTGTGATGGCTCGCTCCTTAAAAACTTTCCTCGACCAGCGATGCGGTGGAAACCAGTTTTAATCAGGAGCATTTTAACAAGCACTCAGGGTCCCCTCCCCCACGTGCTCGCAAATCCCAACCCCCACAACGCAAAGATGCCCCGACCCTCACGGGATCGGGGCAGCTACGTCAGTGACGCTAGGGCTTAAGCCTCAGCCTCGTCTGCGTAGTTCTTCTGGACGGTCTCGTCGACCGGGACACCCGGGCCATTGGTGGAGGACAGGGTGACCTTCTTGATGTACTTACCCTTCGAAGAGGACGGCTTGATACGCAGCAGCTCGTCGATCAGGGCACCGTAGTTCTCGGCCAGCTTCTTCTCGTCGAAGGACGCCTTACCGATCAGGGCGTGCAGGTTGGACGCCTTGTCCACGCGGAAGGAGATCTTGCCGCCCTTGATCTCGGAGACAGCCTTAGCAACGTCGGTGGTGACGGTGCCGGTCTTCGGGTTCGGCATCAGACCACGCGGGCCGAGCACGCGAGCAACGCGGCCGACCTTAGCCATCTGGTCCGGGGTAGCGATCGCAGCGTCGAAGTCGGTCCAGCCGCCCTGGATCTTCTCGATCAGCTCAGCGGAGCCGACGAAGTCTGCGCCTGCCTCCTCGGCAGCGGTAGCGTTCGGGCCCTCGGCGAAGACGACCACGCGGACGTCCTTACCGGTGCCGTTCGGCAGCGCGACGGTGCCGCGGACCAGCTGGTCAGCCTTGCGCGGGTCGACGCCCAGGCGGATCGCAACGTCGATGGTTGCGTCGTAGTTCTTGGAGGACGTCGCCTTGGCCAGCTTCGCAGCCTGCAGCGGGGTGTACTTGTTATCGCGGTCGACCTTAGCGGCCGCCTCGCGGTAAGCCTTAGAAACCTTGCTCATGAAAATTCCAATCTGGGTTTAGGTGTTGGAGTTGTGGTCTAGTGGGTCAGCAAGCGACCCTGCCACGCGATGAAACCCCGGCGGCGAACCCACCGGGGTGGCGCACTTAAGCGGACGGGCGACCCTCGACGTCGATACCCATCGAGCGAGCGGTACCGGCGATGATGGCCGCACCAGCCTCGATGTCGTTCGCGTTCAGGTCCGGCTCCTTGGTCTTTGCAATTTCCTTGCACTGATCCCAGGTGACCTTACCGACCTTGTCGGTGTGCGGGACGCCGGAGCCCTTCTGCAGGCCAGCGGCCTTCAGCAGCAGCTTGGAAGCCGGCGGGGTCTTCAGCTTGAAGTCGAAGGAGCGGTCCTCGTAGACCGTGATCTCGACCGGCACGATGTTGCCGCGCTGGGACTCGGTTGCAGCGTTGTAAGCCTTGGTGAACTCAACGATGTTCACGCCGTGAGCACCCAGTGCCGGACCAACCGGCGGAGCTGGGGTTGCTGCACCAGCCTGGATCTGCAGCTTGATGAGCGCCTGGACCTTCTTCTTGGCCATCGCTATACCTCTTTCTGTTATCAGGAAGCGGGCGTACCGCTCCCCGACCGGATGCCGGTTCTTAGCCAGCCACCGGAGATGAATAGTTCCACTGCCACCCGGGCACGCCGAAGGCGCGCCACTAAATAGCAGACAGAGTTACATTAATCGAGCTTCGCAACCTGATCAAATTCCAGCTCAACCGGGGTCTCACGGCCGAAGATGGAGACCATCGCCTTGAGTCGGTTCTGAACGGTATCGATCTCGGAGATGGTCGCTGCAACAGATGCGAACGGGCCGGAGAGGATGGTGACGGACTCGCCCACCTCGTAGTCCACCTCGACGGTCTCGGATGCCGGCTTCGGCGGGACGGCCACGCCGGTCGCGGAGACGTCGACGTCGGCGGCGTCCTGGCCCTGGTCCTCCGCCGCGGCGGTTGCGGTCTCCGGTGGCAGCAGGAACTTCGCGACCTCGCGGATCTTCACCGGGGTCGGTTTGCCCTCGTTGCCCACGAAGGAGGTGACACCCGGGGTGTCACGGACGACGGACCAGGAGGCGTCGTCGAGTTCGATGCGGACAAGGACGTAGCCCGGCAGCAGCTTGCGCTTGACCTGCTTGCGCTTGCCGTCCTTCAGCTCGGTGACTTCCTCGATCGGGACGACGACCTCGTGGATCTGCTCGTCCACACCCAGGGTCTGGGCGCGCATCTCGAGGTTGGTCTTCACCTTGTTCTCGTAGCCGGAGTAGCACTGGATGATGTACCACTCGCCCGGCAGCTTCTTCAGGGCGCGCATGAACTCGCGCAGGCGGGTCTTGTAGGCCTCCATCGCGGCCTCTTCGGCGGTCTTCTCCGGCTGTTCAGCCTCGGAAGCCTCCGGGGTGGTCTCGGTACCCTCCGCCGGCTCTGCGGCGGTGTCCTCTGCCGCGTCGCCCAGGGCTGCCGCGGCCTGGTCGGCCTCGGACTCCTTGTGGGCTGCGACTTCCTGGTGGATGTCCTCCTGTGCCGCGGCAGCGAGGTCCGCTGCGCTGAGGTTCTTATCTGCGCTCATGTGATGCTCCTTGTCGGGTGAGCCTGGGTCGTTTTAGGCACGATCGGCAATAAAAATCCGCCCCTACCGTTGGTCGGCGAGGCGGGATGTTTTCTGTTGACGAGTTTAGCACGCGGGCAGGATTTATGGCCATGAGCAGGCCGGTGTGGCGAGAGGAGACGCAAAAAAGCCCTCCACGAGGGAGGGCTTGGAGCATATCGCTGCGCTTGGGGGAACCAGCTAAAGCTAGACGCCGAAGACCCAGCGAACACCGAGGCCAGTGACGTAGTCCACGCCAGCAACCAGAGCGGTCATCAGGACGAGGAAGACCAGCACGACGATGGAGTAGGTCACCATCTCGCGGCCGGTCGGCCAGATGACCTTGCGCATCTCGGAGATCACGCCACGGATGTAGTCCGCGATGGCGGTGAAGGGGTTGCTCCTGGTTTCGACAACCTCGGGGGTGGTCGAAGCGCTGGTCGCGCGAGCCGTGGTGGCCTGGCCAGCGACCTGACGCTTACCGCTGGGGCGCATGGAGCCTCCGGAAGCGTTCGCTCCGGAGCCTCCGGCCCTGTTGCTATCTTCGCTCACGTGGTTACTCCTTCGGGCGCCCGCGGGGGCGGGCGTACTTTGCAGGGGTGACAGGACTTGAACCCGCAACCTACGGTTTTGGAGACCGTTGCTCTACCAATTGAGCTACACCCCTAAAACTGTGGCAACGCCGGGTTGATGGCCGCGATTTTACCCGCAGACAACGCACCATGCGTGCAACACGGGAGTAGCCTAGCAACTTTCCATTCAGTTAGACAACTTGCCACGTTTTCCGCAGCACTCCACCACTCGAAGTGGGGTGAACCCGGGAGGTCGGGCACGCAATAGCCCCACCCGGTGGCCTCGCTCCCCGGTGGGACACGCTCAGGGCTGGCATGACTTGCGGCAGGACCACCCGGTGACCCCACTCCCCTACAGAACGCGGCGAGCCAAGGCGGCGGTGAGGGCGGTGGCGTCGTCAATAAAAAAATGGACCCCGCGGAAAAACCACGGGGTCCGAAATTAGTAGCGGTGCCGGGACTCGATCCCGGGACCTCACGATTATGAGTCGTGCGCTCTAACCAGCTGAGCTACACCGCCACAGCCACTTACACGACCAGCCACGGCCAGCGTAAACAGGTCACGTGACGGCCATATAAAATGACAGAGCCCCCTGACGGAATCGAACCGTCGACCTTTTCCTTACCATGGAAACGCTCTGCCGACTGAGCTAAGGGGGCGCAACTTAAATCGACCGAACCTCGCGGTAATCCGCTGTGGCCCGTTGATCGAAGCCTGAAGTAGCATAACCAGTTTCCAATGAGAAGCACAAATCTGCACGTCGTAGCCGGTTTCCGAGGTCGGTATGGGTGCGTCTTGGGTGGCATTAGGCGGTGGATCGCGCGATTGCCTCTTCCGCTGGGCGGGCCAGCTGTTTTATAGTTTCTAGTTGCGCCGTTATCGGGTGTTAAGGGGTGTCCTGGGGTTTTAATTCAGGCGCTTTCCGGATGATGCACCGGCGGCGCATGGCACACCCCTCACGGGGCAAGGAGGTTCGAGTCCTCTCAATCTTTTATTCCGCGCCGCCCGGGAGCCCTTCGCTTGCGGCCTGCGGCCCGGCCCCGACGAGCGCCTGCGAGCGTTCCGACGCGCCGACGCCCCGCCGTCTGCGAATCCCACGCGGCGCGGAATTTTCAACTTCACGTTCGCCTGCACCTTGCATGCTGGCGATTCAGGTGGTGACACATGTTTTTCAACCGCAACAGCGACTTTGGCTCCTGGATGGAGTACATCGAGACCGACACGCCGCTGTCGTGGTGCCCATCCTTCCCGCGCAGCCCGATCCCGCTGCCCGGGCACGTTGTGCTGCGCTCCCGCGACGGCGAGGTGACCGCGCTGTCCCGTCCGGGGTTTGCGCTGCCCACCGACCGTTTCGTGCAGGTCGACCAGCGCCGCCGCCAGCTTTCCTTCGCCCCGCAGCGGATCCCCACCGCCGAGGGGCAGGACGTCACCCTGACCTTCGTGCTGACCGTGCGGGTCAGTGATCCGGTCGCTTTCCTCACCGCCGCTGACGAACCGGATCGGGAGGTCTACCTGGCCGCCCAAATCGCCCTGCGAGAACTGGTGGCGACGAAGCCGCTAGCCGAGTTCATCGGGCAGCGCATCGACCTCTCCCCCGTCGCGGAGGCTGCGCGGGAGGCCGGCGAGGCGGTCGGCGTCGAGGTGCTGGGAAATGTTCACCTCAAGGATCTCTCCCTGCCGCACGGGGTGGCCGAGGCACTGAGCCAGGCCGAGGTGGATAAACTCACCGCTGCTAGCGAGCTGGAGCGGGCGCGCACCGAGGTGAAGATCACCCGCGCTCGCATGGGCACGGCGAAGGTGCTGGAGCAGAACCCGCTGCTGGCGAAGATCCGCCTGCTGGAGGCCCTGCCGCCGGGCACCACCCTGGAGCTGCGCGACCGGTCACTGGAGTCGCCCGATCAGCCCCGGGAACCACGGGACCGGGGCGAGCTCGACAGCTAGCTGCCCCTAGCTGCTCGCGGGGACCGCCCCGCTATCCCATATCCCGGTGAATTCTTCTCGCCCCAAAAGAAAAAGGAGCCGAGCCCCATGTGGGACCCGGCTGCCGATTCAGCAGGTTTTAGTGCTGCCCCTCGGCGAACTCCTCCACCAGCTTCGCGTTGAAGGCCTCAAGGTCGGCCGGAGTGCGGGAAGAGACCAGGCCGTTGTCCACGTGGACCTCCTCATCGACCCACGTTGCCCCAGCGTTCTGGAGGTCAGTCTTCAACGACGGGTACGAGGTCAGGGTACGGCCGCGGAGAACGTCCGCGTCGGTAAGGATCCACGCACCGTGGCAGATCACCGCGAGCGGCTTTCCAGCCTCGACGTGCTTCTTCACGATCTCGACCGCTGCCTCATCCATGCGCAGCTGGTCGGCGTTTCCGGTACCGCCCGGAAGGATAATCCCGTCGAACTCAGCGTCGCGGGAGCTTTCGGTAGAGGCATCCGCCTCAGAGGTAGAACCGTTCTTGCCCTCAATCTTCTCGCCACCAGGGCTGAGGACAGTCACTGCGCCGCCTGCCTGGCGGACAGCCTCAATCGGGGAGCTGAACTCACTGTCCTCGAACCCATTCGTCGCGAGAACACCAATGCGCTTGCCATCTAGCTTTGCCATGTCTGCTCCTTTCTCAAGAACGTATGCCCCCATGGTGCCAGCGAAACCCGGCGAGCGACACCCTCACTTTTTTTAAGCCCCCGGTGTGACGCATCGCCTCGCCCCAGCAACGCAAAAACTCCGCCAGGGTTTTCCCTGACGGAGTTCGTCTGTGCCAGATGTTGGATTTGAACCAACGAAGGCATAAGCCGGCGGATTTACAGTCCGCTTCCTTTGGCCGCTCGGACAATCTGGCGTACACCATCTGGTGCGCTCAATACCCTACTACGCACCTCAAAGATTGCCTAAACGTGCTGCTCGGGCCAGGTATTGACGTCCTTAAAAGGAAGGCGGAACAACCGGGAGACGGTGGGCAACCGCCCAACCGCAGCCGAACTAGCCCAGGCGGTCCAAAGAGAAGGCGAGCAAGTGGCGCAGCGCCTCAGTGACCTCATTATCCGGTAGCTTCGCCAGCTCAGCCTCAGCCAAGCCGCGGTAGTGCTCCACGTCCCGCTCCGCGAGCTCACGGCCGTTGGAACGCTGGATAAGCTCCAGGCACTCCTCAACCACCGCGTCGTCGGTCACCGGACCGGTCAGCAGCTCGCGCAGGCGCGCGCCGACCTCGTCCTCCTGGCGCATCGCGTGCAACACCGGCAGGGTGAACACGCCCTCACGCAGGTCCGTGCCCGGCGTCTTGCCGGACTCCTCCGGATCGGCCCAGATGTCGATGATGTCGTCCACGATCTGGAAGATCTGCCCCATGTGGCGGCCGAACTGCGCCAGCGCGTCCACGTGCTCCTGCTCCGCGCCGGAGTGCAGCGCGCCCAGGTAACCAGCGGAGGCGATCAGCACGCCGGTCTTCTCCTGGATGACCTTCATGTAGTGCTCGATCGCATCCTCGCCATCGGCAGCACCCACGGTTTCGCGCATCTGGCCGGTGACCAGCTCGCCGAAGGTGTCCGCGAAGTGGCGAACCGTCTGGGAACCCAGCCCGGAGAGGATCTCCGAGGCCACCGCGAACAGGTAATCGCCGGCGAGGATCGCCATCGAGTTGCCCCAACGCGCGTTCGCGGACTCCGCACCGCGGCGGCGGTCGGCCTCGTCCATGACGTCGTCGTGGTAGAGCGTCGCGAGATGCGTCAGCTCCACGACCACGGCGGCGTCACGCACCTCGCGGGCCGTCGGGTTCTTGCCGTACTGCGCGGCGAGCAGCGCAAACACCACGCGAAAGCGCTTGCCGCCAGCCAGCGCGAGGTGGCTGATCTTATCGGTGATGAAGCTCTCGCCCTGGCTGAGGCGCCAGCGCAGGAAGTCCTCCGCCTCCTGCAGCCCCGCCGTGATGCGGTCGTTGAGCTCGGCATTCCCCAAGTCCGGAGCTACCGGCCTGGCGTTGTCGCGTACTGCCATGTCCCTGCGTCTGCCTCGATCTAGATTGTGATTGTGCGTGAGCTATAGCTAGCCATTCGATAGGTTAGCCGATCTACTCGGGCGCGTAGTAATGGATTCACCCCTCGCCGCGCGGGATTGCTTCCGCGGTGCAGGTTTTCCGGTCGCCGCGTTGTTCGCGGTGGGTCCTCCGGTTCTTTTTAGGACGTCACCCCGGCTAGCCTTGAGCCTCATGAGCCCCTCTTCTTCCACCACGCATGATTCGGCGACGCGAGGCGAGTCCGCCGCCCCGCAACGGGTACCGCAAGATCAGCTGCGCGCCGAGGTGCTGATCATCGGCGGCGGCCCGGCGGGTGCTGCGGCGGCGTACCACGCCGCCCGAGCGGGGTGGGACACCCTGGTGATCGATATGGCGGACCACGCCACCAAGCCGCGCGATAAGACCTGTGGGGACGGCCTGACCCCACGCGCCGTCGGCGCCCTGGAGGCGATGGGGGCAGGCCACCTGCTGGATGGCCACCCGCGGATCAAGGGGCTGAAGCTGCACGGCTTCGGCGGATCGATCACCGCGCCGTGGCCGGAGCACGAGAAGTTCCCCGCTCGTGGGTCCGCGATCCCGCGTAGTGATTTCGACGCCGCCCTGCTGCGCCACGCCATCGACGCCGGTGCTCGCTTCCACGGCGGGCTGAAGGCCGTGGGGGTCTCGGAAGACGGGCAGACCGTGACCTGCCAGGCCGTCGGTTCGCGGGCTGGGAAGGCGGCGGGGACTAACCGCGAGGTACAGACCACGGAGATCCGCACGGAGTTCCTCGTCCTCGCCGAGGGCGTGCGCTCCACCATTGCCCGGCAGCTGGGCGTGCAGTGGGAACGCGGCATCGTCCATGGCATCGCAGCCCGCAGCTACGTGGAAACCCCGCACGCCGATGAGCCGTGGATCCACTCCCACCTGGAGCTTCGGGACCACGAGGGCACCGCGCAGCCCGGCTACGGCTGGATCTTCCCCCTCGGCACCCCCACGACTGGCGGGCAGGCGGGCAACGGGGCGGATGCCGACCCGACCCCGCAGGTAAACCTGGGCTGCGGGGCGCTGACCACCACGCAGCGGCCAGCGAAGGTCAATACCAAGAAGCTGCTCACCCACTACGCCGACCAGGTGCGCGAGGAGTGGGAGCTCGGCACCCCGCAGCGCATCACCAGCGCCCTGTTGCCGATGGGTGGGGCCGTCACGCGGGTGGCGGGCCGGAACTGGGCTGTGATCGGCGACTCCGCCGCCCTGGTCAACCCGCTGAACGGCGAGGGCATCGACTATGGGCTGGAGTCCGCCCGCTTCCTCGTCGAACTGCTGGGCGACGCCCGCCGCAACCCCGACGGTCTGCGTTATTCCTGGCCCGCCCGGCTGCGCCAGGAGTACGGTGACGCCTTCGCTCTGGCCCGCCGCCTGGGCATGCTGCTCACCATGCCGGGCCTGCTGGCCGCGATCGGCCCGGTGGGCATGCGCGGACCTTTGGCCCACACGGTGATGAACTCCGCGGCCCGCCTGATGGGCAACCTCGTCACCCCGCAGGACCGGGACCTCACGGCGAAGCTGTGGCTCGGCGCCGGCAAGCTCTCCCGCGGCGTGGATAAGCTCCTCGCCGCGGACTCCCGCCCCCTCTTCGGGCGCCAATAAACCCGGAGAGCACGAAAGCCCACGGTTTCCCGTGGGCTTTCGTTGTCTCCGGCGCACCCGAGCGACGTGGCCAAGCGACATGGCCGAGCAACGTGGCAGAGCAGGGAACCGTGCCCCGAAACTACGCCAGCGAGCTAGTCCAGCGGCTTGGTCCCGCTGTGCAGCGCAACGATGCCGCCGGTGAGATTCTGCCAGCCGACGTTCTCCCAACCATTGGCGCGGATCTCGCGGGCCAGCTCCTCCTGATCCGGCCACGCGCGGATGGATTCCGCGAGGTAGACATAAGACTCCGGATTGGAGCTGACCACCTTCGCCACCGCGGGCAGCGCGCGCATCAGGTACTCCTTGTACACGGTCGCGAAACCGGGGATGACCGGCGTCGAAAACTCCGCGATCGCGAGCTTGCCACCCGGCTTCGTCACCCGGGCCATCTCCCGCAACCCGGCGCGGAAGTCCACCAGATTACGCAGACCGTAACTGATCGTCACGGCGTCGAAAGTATTATCCGCGAACGGCAGATTCAGGCCATCGGCGCAGATCATCGGCACGTCCCGGTGGGAACCCGCCCGCAGCATCCCCAGCGAGAAGTCCGCGGCCACGCAGTACGCGCCGGACTCCGCCAGCTCCTCGGTGGACACGCCCGTGCCCGCGGCAAGGTCCAGCACCTTATCCCCCGGCGCGAGATCCAGGCGGCGGCGCGTGCGCTTACGCCACAGCCGGTCCTGGCCGAAGCTCAGCACCGTATTCGTGATGTCGTAGTTCTTCCCCACGGCATCGAACATCGTGGCCACTTCGCGCGGATCTTTTTCCAGACTTGCCCTAGACATAAATTCTCATGCTACCCGGCGCACCGGCCAGCACCATCACGCAGTAATGGCCTGCTGGTAGTAGCCCATCAGCTGCTCGCACAGCGCGGGCCAGGTCTTGCCCTGCACGCGGGTCAGCGCTGCGGCGGCGAACTGTTCGAGCGCGCCGTCCGCGATGATCTTCCCCACGGCCCCGGGCAGCTGCTCGGCGAAGCGTTCCGGGTCGAGCAGGAAGCCACTCACCCCGTCCTCGACGAGGTCCACCGGCCCGCCGGCCCGTGGCGCGACCACCGGCAGGCCCGAGGCCTGCGCCTCCTGGATCGCCTGGCAGAAGGTCTCGAAGCGCCCCGGGTGGACGAACACGTCCAGGGACGCGAAGGCCACGGCCAGCTCCTCCCCATAGAGCGCGCCGGTGAACACCGCGGTCGGCATGAGCTTTTCCAGCTCCTCGCGTTCCGGCCCGTCGCCGACGATCACCAGCTGCACGTCTTCACGGTCGTTTAAGGACGTCAGGTTCGCCACATCCTTCTCCGCGGCCAGGCGGCCCACGAAACCCACCAGCTTGCGTGGCTCGGCCGGGGCGGCGGTGCTGCGCTTGGCCTGGCCTTCCTCCCACCACTGGCCGCGCAGCTCCGCGCTGCGCTTGGCGGGATGGAAGCGCTGCGTATCCACGCCCCGGCCCCAGTGGTGCACCCGCTGCACGCCGTGCTCCCGCAGCTGCTCGATCGTCGGCGAGCTCGGCGCGAGGGTCAGGCAAGAGTTGTTGTGCATCGCGCACACCCAGCGCCAGGACATGTTCAGCAGGAAAGTGAGCTTGTAGTGCTCCGTGAAGCCAGGCACGTCCGTCTGATAGACCGCCACCTGTGGCACCTTCAGCGCCTTCGCGGCGAATACGCCCGCCCCGCCGAGGACGAATGGGCTGGCCAGGTGCACCACGTCCGGCTGGAACTGCTTCAGCAGCTTATAGACCCTCGGCAGGGGCACGCCGATGGGCAGGGAGTTGATGGGCGGGAGGTTGACCGCGGGCACCCGGTGGATCGGGAAGCCCGCATAGGTATCGCCGGGGCCCGGTTCGCTGGTGCTGGTTACGGACGCATCCCCGGCGGGAGCATCACCGGCCGGTGGTTGCCAGCCCGGCGGGCGCGGCGCGATGACCATCGCATCGTGCCCTTCCCGCCGCAGGTGCTCCAGCACCCGCAACACCGAATTGGAAACCCCATTGACGATGGGGATGAAGCTCTCCGCGATAATCGCAACCCTCATTGTTCTCCCTGCTGCGCCTTCCATGAGTTTTCTCGCCACCGAACCAGCAGCCACAGACCCCCGCTCAGCACCATCGCCACGACGAGCGAGGAGAGCGCGGGTATCCAGGCCAAGGTCCAGCCACGGCCTTGCACCTTCACATTGCGGGGCTCGGACTTCTGATACTCCACCCGCACCCGCTGGCCCGCCTCCAGGCCGATCGGGTACAGCAAGCCCCGGTCCGGCTGGTGGTAGACCCCGTACTCATCCGGGAAGCGCACGGTGGTCCGCAGTACCCCGACGTTGACGACGTCCGCCGTGGCGAACGCCTGGTCCCTACCGATGCGGTAGTCGTTCAGCGCGGCGGTCGCCACCATCCCCAGGCAGACGGCCGCGGCGAAGGCCGTAAAGGCCGCGACGAGTTGCTTGCCGCGCCGGAAGCGGGTCGGGGTCGGCTGCTCAACGGCCGACTCCTTCCCCACCGCTGACTGTTCCGTGGCCTGCTCGGTGGCCTGCTCGGCGGCCACGGGCTGCTCTACGTTCGCCGGACCCGCCGCGCCCGTTGGCGCGGCCCCCTGCTCGCGGTCCACCGGCTTACTCACCCGGGGTCACCTTGCCCCGGATCAACTTCTCCAGCGCCACGCGCGCACCCCGGTCCACGAAGGCCTCCACAACCAGCACCCCGCCGCCCCGGCGACCCGGCACCAGGCCCAGCTTCTCGCCGGCTTCGCCCTCCAGGTCGCTGTGTTCCAGCGCATCCAACACCTCGGCGAGCTCCGCCGGGTTGTGCACCCCCACCCAGTCCACGCCAGCGGACTCGCACAGCCCAGCCAGCTTCGCGCCCGTGCCGGTGCCGAAGACCCTCTCGAAGGCCGGGGTGCCGTCGTCGAAGCTCCGCAGGCTATCCCCACCCGGCTCGAGGGTCTCGAAGATCGCGCCGCCGTCGTCGTTGGCGACCACAATCACCAGGTTTTCCGGGCTGGGCTCGTCCGGACCAAAGTGCAGCCCGTTGACGTCATGAAGAAAGGAAAGGTCCCCCAGCAGGGCAAACGTCCGCGGGGCGCGGATCGCCGTCGGATCGGCGGAGGCATGCGCCAGGGCCGTACCCACCGCGGTGGACACCAGGCCGTCGATGCCCGCGGCACCACGGTTCGCGACCGTGCGCACCCCGTCGAAGGGCAGGCCCACCCGGGCAATGTCGCGGATCGGCGAAGAAGCGCCGACGAACAGCGCGTCCCCATCGCGCAGGGAATCCGCCAGCACCGCAGCCACGTGCAGCCCGGTGAACGCCCCGTCCTCGGTGGCCTGAGCGATGCCGTCGCGCACCGCCTCTGCACCCAGCTCGGACACACCGCGGCAGACCTGCAGCCAGGACTGCGGCGACTCCCCGGTCAGGCGCACCGTGCTCGCAACCCGGTCGGCGGTCAGCGCCACGTCGGTGGGTTGTTCGACCTCGGTGAGCACCGTGATGGGAATGTCCTCGCTGGCCAGCAGCTGGGTCACCGGGCGGTGCAGGGTCGGCCGACCAAGCACGATGACCTGCTCCGGTCGCGTGGCCGCGGAATACTCCCCGTGGGAAACCAGGCCGGTGGTGAACATCGCGGCCGCCGCCGGGTGCACCGGGAAGTCCGGGGCGGGGCTGGTGGGCTCGGCCAGAACGGGCAGGTCACCGAGCTCCTCCAGCTGCTCGCGGGCCCACGCCCGATCGCTGACCGAACCCGCGATGACGAGGGTCCGCTTGGACGCGTCCACCGTCACCTCACCGTAGGGCAGGCGCGCGGCCTGCTTCGGTAGGACGTAGGTTCGGGCCGGCGCGGTCGGCTGCTCGGCCGCCGTTGCGCGGGCGGGCCCCTCGGCGAGCTGGCGGGCCAGGAGGCTCAGCTGGGTGATGGACTCCGGCACCAGTGGTTCTCGCAGCGGGATGTCGAGGTGCGCCCCACCGCCCCGGGTGGGGTGGGTGGCTGCGCGGAGCAGCTCGTCGACCTTGACCCGGACGCGGCGGACCAGCGGGTTTGTGGTGTCCAGGGCGGCGGCGGGGGCTGCCTCGTCGGCACCGGCCACGGTGTTGGCGCTCGCGGACGGCGCAGCGGCGCTGGCAGTCACGGCGTCGATCGCGGCGTCCAACTCCAGGGTGGCGACCGCGTGGGCGCCGAAGATCTCGCGCTGCTGGATGGTCTGATTAGCCCCCGTCCCCACCATCGACCACGGCCGGTTGGCAGAAAGGATCAGCAACGGGACGTTCGTGGCCGTGGCCTCCACCATGGCGGGCAGGCAGTTAGCCACCGCCGTGCCGGAGGTCATCACGACCGGCACCGGAGTGTCCGAGTACTTCGCCAGGCCCAGGGCCAGGAAGGCCGCGGAGCGCTCGTCGGTGCGCACGTGCAGCCGCAGCCGCCCGGCGCGGCTGGCCTCCGCAAACGCCAAGGCCAGCGGAGCCGAGCGCGAGCCCGGGCACACCACGGCCTCCCGAACCCCGTTGCGAATCAGCTCGTCAACCAGTACCGCGCCAAGCAGTACGGCGGGTGAGGGCTGATCAAGGGTCTCGGGCGTGCTCTGGGGATTGCTGTTTTTCACACCCCATAACCTACGTGACCATGCCCCTGCGGGGCGACGAGCCTGGCTCGGCCTAATCATTGTTCATTAATGCTGAACGTTCATTTTTAGTGAACACGTGTTTCCAACCCCTTTAGCCTCAGAAGGGCCCACGTCCATCCAAAAACATGGAGAACACGCGACTTAACCATCGAAGGCCTCGCGTATTCCCTTCAAGAGGGCTTCGACCTGCTCCTTTCGCGCTTCAAACGGAGTCGGGTGCTCCCCCTCGGCAATAAGATGCTCTGCAAGACCAATCCCCTTATCACCCTCTTCAGCGAAACGATTAACCAATACGCTCGCTTCTCTCATCCCGAGCACCTGAGCGACATCGCTGCCGAGTAGCTGGGCAGCCATGCTAAGAATTAAACCTTCGCGCTCAACTTCATCTGGCGGGTTTTCAACTGCCCCAAACGGCACCAAGTCAATGTCAAAGCCGCTGACCTTGATCGCTTGCCAAGCTCTCCCCGGATAAGCGAAATGCTCCTTGAGGCGATCGAAATCCGCCCAGCTGCGAAGCGCTACCGCAAAATCGATATCCCGCGTCGCCCGGGCTGGCGGGCCTGGCCGGTATTTTTCTTGATGAATATCCCTACACCGCGCCCCCACCAGCATGATCTGATCTAGGTCGATATACCGTCCAAGCGCAGCAAGAACCTCAGCAATATCCTCATTGCTCTCCGACCATTTCATTACCCCACCCCCAGAAGTTCTAGAAATTGATTGTCGATCTTAGCTCTTGCGCGACTTCCAGCAGGCGGGGTTCGTGAGTGCCCACGAGATCCGCATAGATTACTGGCCACGGCGCACATGGCCATTCGCCAAGCACGGTCGCATGATCACTCTGATCCGTCTGATTCGCATCACGGCTTCCTTGGCCAGCGCCCCAAAACGCCGTGCGCACGATGACATTGCCATTGTCTGATCGGCGAATCCGACTGCTCCTCAACAACTCTCTAAGTTCAGCCGAGTCGCGCAAATAAAGATGAACGGTAGTTCCACCTCGGACCAAGTGCGGCACAGCCTGCTCGCCGCTTACCCAGCCCATGGGGTCCATGGCCCCAAATCTGCCCAGATCAGCCTCTCCTCGGAAGATTTCCAGATCAGCACCAAGCCCAGTGGCATAGGACTGCGCCCACGCATCCAGGAGCGCCTTCGGTCGCTCGAAGTAATACCTTCCCCCGAAGCCCGACTTATTGAGGTACCCAGCTTGCGTCAGCAGTTCTAGCGTCTGCGCAGCGCTACCAACGGAGACCCCCGCCTGTCTCGCAACCTCTCGGACAGGAGAGTCAAGCAGTTCCGGGCGATCCAAAATAACCGCGCTCACCTGCGCTCGGCGTGGCGTAAACAAGGAACCGGTAGGCGCCTTAACTTGCGATGCAGCACTCCTTGCTGGCCTTCGCAATCGCCGAGCAGCTTTATCCTGCGGACTTGCCGAAGTTACTTGCGTCCCCCTTTTCAACGGACCCCTATCCCCTTGGTCAACCGGAGGACCCTTCACCCTGCCACGGATATCGAGGTACATCCCGGGGATGGAGATAAAACAATTTCCTCGCTCGTCTGCGAACATAACCCCCGCCCCCCGTAGGAAATCAGCCACCTTAGGCGTAACCCTTGGGGCGAGAAGCAGCATTGGGAGGTCGCTTTCGTCGGCAGTTTTTTCCGCCACCAAAGCCCGTAACCCTTGTGGATCATTCGTCTCAACTTGGCGGGCCATACACTTCGCGGAGGCGTCACCGTGACGCACGAACAGTCCCCCATCCCCGACGCCCTCCTGACCTAGCTCCACGAACTCGAGAGGCACCTCTACAAGGTTGAATATGTCGTTCCAGCGACTGATTTCTTCCCCGTTCATACCGCCACTCTAGCTGATGTTCAGCAATAATGAACGTTCATTTTTAGTGAACACACTTGTCGGCCTCCGGCCGAAAACATCAGCATCGTTAGGGTGAGGTTATGGAGCTATCTTCCCTGGATCGGGGCCACTTCCGCGCGCTCATTATCGGTGCAGGCCAGGCCGGGCTCGCCGTCACCGCCACCGGGCCGGACGCCACGAGCACCACGATCACCACGGACGTCCTCCTCAACGCCACCGGCACCTGGAACAACCCGCACGTGCCACACATCCCTGGCATCGAAACCTTCCGCGGCCGCCAGCTGCACACGAAGGATTACACCCGCAAGGAGGACTTCGCGGGCCTGCGCACCCTCGTCGTCGGTGGCGGACTGTCGGCCGTTCAGTTCCTCCTGGAGCTCCAGGAAGTGAGCGAAACCATCTGGGCCAACCCCCGGGCACCGAGGTGGATGCCGACGTCATCTTCTGGAACACCGGATTCCGTCACTCCCTGCGCCACCTCGCCCCACTGAAGCTGCGGGGACCGGGCGGAGGAATCCTCATGGACGGCGAAGTGCGCGTAGCCAAGGACCCGCGGGTGCTGCTGGTCGGCTATGGCTCCACCGCCTCGACGGTGGGCGCGACTCGCGCCGGCAGGCGCGCCGGTCAGGCCGCCGTCCGCTATCTCGAGTCCCGGTAGCCCGGCGTTCGCTTCAGGACGTCAACCTGATGCTGCGATTGGCATTGCTGCGAGGTGTTGCCGGGTTGTTACTAGTTGTTCCGGAGTTGTTTTCCGGCACGCCGAAACAACTTTGAAACAACTTACGAACAACTATTGTGGCCAGCCCGACCCTTCATCTCATTATTCCCCCAGGTCACGAAGCCTACGGAAGTTGTTTCAAAGTTGTTTTTATTGTTCCAGGATTGTTGCCAAGCTATTTACTCCGACGCCCCAATCCAGCGTGTGTTTGACCCACGCTGCGGGCCGGCCGGGTCAATACGCGCCACCCCGCGCTCCCGCAGTTTCCGCAAGATCTTCGTCACTTCGGAGCGCTCTATACCCAAAATCTCGGCGGCTTCTGCTGCGCGTACCGTGCCAGTTCGCAGCTGCTCTTCCAACCACTCTTCTGTAGGCATCGTCGCAGCACTAGCAAACTGGGGCTGGGCACCACCCGAAGAAGCTGTCCCCTGCTGAACCGCCCTTCCCAAAACCCATTCATCCGCCCCCTGGAGCCGCGCTACCACCCCAATGTCTTGGAGCGACTCCATCAGTTCGGCGGCTTCCATTGAAGAAATTTGCGCAAGCCGTTCAACCTGATTCTTCGTGATCCGAGGCGCGCTCCACAGCTGCTTTAAGACAATGAGAGTGCCCACGCTCCTCACGGCCTCGCCATCAGGTAGCTTCTCCAGTTCATGAAGCATCTTGATAAAACCCACATCGGGCTTACCTGCTGAAAGAATCACCTCAACGAAGGTTTCCTCAGCACGCACTTCCGGAACTTCCCGACCTGTTCCAATCATTGCAGACCACATGCGGTCAAAACCGCGCGACGATTCCTCAGCCAGGCCGAGCCCACGCATTACCGCCATAAGGCGACTATTCCGCGGCACCGATTGAGTCGTCAGCAAGTGATCCCGATCAACCCCCGGCGGCAGAGGACCCGGGGACCAAATCTTCAGAGTACGAGGCGTCTGGTCAACAACCACGGGGCGACTGATTTGCCAGTCCCTATGAATGAAGGCATTCGTGACGGCCTCGTCAATCGCCTGGGCAGGGAAGCGTGGGATCGCGGTTTCCTGCCCATCATCAAACTGCACTCTTTCAATTTCTTGACTTGCGCGCTCCCTGATTAGGCGGCGCAGCCGGGGAAGTGCAGTCAACAGCGGTTCACTGATCTCGCTCACTTCAGGATCGGCCCCCACGATGGGTCTCCAGAAATACTGAACCGTCAGGGCAGGCTTGTCCGGTGGCAGCATGAGGATCTCTGCCGCCCTCTTGAGCGAACCATCATGGCCCACGAGCCCCAGTTCACGAAGGAGCCCGCTGGCACCTTTCGGCACATAATCCGACCCGTCTTCCCTGGACCGTTTCCCCCTCAACAGTCGGCGAGCCTCTTCCAGGACTGGCAGCTCGATGTCCTGAACCTGGAGCCTCGAGCTCCCGTTTGAATAATCGGGGTTCGCCCTTTCCCGAACCAACGCTTGCCGTTCTGCCTCCAGCAGCGGCTCACAACTCGTGCCCCGCCGCCGCTTCACCTGGCCTTGGGTGCGGGTATACATGGTCAATGCTTCTGGGATACGGATCACAACAAGGCGACTACCGTGATACTCAAGTTCAGATGCTTCAACCCTCAGTTGCTGCTGAGTACCATGAAGAATCTTTCTCTCAATGGTTAAGGTATCCAAGTCCGTCCCCGTAAACGCTTCAGGTCCGGTCAGCTTGTCACTGATACCCACGATGATGTGCCCCATAGCGGACTCCCCATTAGCCAGGCACACCGCCTCATCAATGAGCTTTTCTACAAGTTGTGCCCGATGCTTATCGGCCTTCGAAGGCGCATACTGAACCCGGGCAGGGTCCTCTTTGATCTCTAGGGTCTCCGATTCGACATTGCCAGCCGAATCTCCGTTCCAAATAGCTTCTAGAGCCTCTGCAACATCCTCAGGCAGCCACGGTGTCGCATCGTCAATCATGGGGGATTCCATATGTGAAGTATACATTTCCCCAGGAAGTTGTTTTAGAGACGCCACCCACCCCAGCGAAACAACTTTGAAACAACTTACGAACAACTATTGTGGCCAGCCCGACCCTTCATCTCATTATTCCCCCAGGTCAAGAAGCCTCCGGCGGTTGTTTCAAAGTTGTTTCTAGTTGTTTTGGGATGCTCCCCTAGCGGGCGTCACGATCCCAGTTGAACGGCTGCAGCCTCCATCCTGCGGATCCACCACTGCCGACGCTCCGCGTCCACCGCGTAGCGCTCCAGCACCGCTGAGTCCGGCTGGGTCGCGCCCGTGAGCATCGCGCCATCCCTGATCTCCCGCACCCCCACGTCCGCAGTGAACAGCGAGCCCGTCGCCAAGCCCGCCGCATTCGGCCCAGCCTGGCCGAACACCCCGGCGCCCTTCCCCACCTGCGCCACCAGGGCAGCAGCCTGCAGGCCCGCACCAATGCCCACGGCGGTATCCAGCGCGGAGCTAAGCGTCAGACTCACCCCGTGGGCCGCCACCTGGCGCGCGACCGCCACGACCTGGTCGATGCCGCCCAGCGGGGCGACCTTCACCACGGCCACATCGCACGCCCCGGCCTCCACCACGGCCAGCGGGTCCGATGCCTTGCGGATCAGCTCGTCGGCGGCGATCCGCACCGGGGAACCACCCGGCGCGATCCCCTCATCGGCCAACCGCTGCCGAAGTTCCGCGAGCTCCGCCACCGTCGCGCAGGGCTGCTCCACGTAATCCAGGTCCTCCCCCGCCACATCTTCGGCCGCCAACTGCGAGATCACCGCCAGCGCCTGTTCCACCGACCAGCCCGCGTTCGCATCCACTCTGATCCGGGGCCGGGCGACCCCGTGCTCGGCGAACCAGGCCCGCACGGCTCGCACGCGCGCCACATCCTGAGCCAGAGCAACATCAAAGCCCTGCTCCCGCAGCACGGCCGGCTCAGCGACCTTCACCTTCACCGTCGTGCACCCCGGGTAACGGGCCATCAGCTCCCCCACCTGCTGCGGATTCGCCTGCGCATCCACCGCGGGCATCGTGGCGTTCACCGGCACCGCGACCCCCGCCGGGACCTGCAACGCGGCATGATCCGCTAAGGCACCCTGCGGCCGGGCGGTGGCGTCGTTGTCCAAAAGAAGGGAATGGACCACCGCACTGCGCAACCAGCGGGAAGACTCCGCGGGGCCGTATTCCAGGAAGGGCGCGAACTCCACCCACCCGCCGGCGGTGGGCACGAGCATCGCCTCGCGGGTATCGATGCCGCGGAAGCGCGTGCGCATCGGCAGGGCCACCACGTGCGCGTGCTCGCGGGCGTGACGAAGGAACTGGTCGAGCTGCTGCTGAGTGATATTCACGCCACCCACCCTAGGCGAGCGACCAGACACCTAATATGGGCAGGCATGAGCGAAAACAAGGTTTCCGAGATCTTCGACCCCACCGCCTGGCGCGAGGTTGAGGGATTCAACTTCACCGACATCACCTACCACCGCCACACCGGCGAGGGCCGCGCCAACGGCATCGTCCGCATCGCCTTCGACCGGCCGGAGGTGCGCAACGCCTTCCGCCCGCACACCGTCGACGAGCTGTACCGCGCACTCGACCACGCGCGCCGCACCCCGGACGTCGGCACCATCCTGCTGACCGGCAACGGCCCGTCCCCGAAAGACGGCGGCTGGGCGTTCTGCTCCGGCGGTGACCAGCGCATCCGCGGCCGTTCCGGTTATCAGTACGCCACCAGCCACGATTCGGACGTCGCCGCCGCTGGTGCCGAGGGCGTGGACGAGGCCCGTGCGAAGGTCGAGGGCGGTCGCCTGCACATCCTGGAGGTCCAGCGGCTGATCCGCACCATGCCGAAGGTCGTGATCTGCCTAGTCAACGGCTGGGCCGCCGGTGGCGGGCACAGCCTGCACGTGGTCTGCGACCTGACCCTGGCGTCCCGCGAGCACGCGAAGTTCAAGCAGACGGACGCGGACGTCGGCTCCTTCGACGCCGGCTATGGTTCCGCGTACCTGGCCAAGCAGGTGGGCCAGAAGTTCGCCCGCGAGATCTTCTTCCTCGGCGAGGCCATCGACGCCGAGACGATGCACCAGATGGGTGCCGTGAACCGCGTGGTGGACCACGCCGACCTGGAGACCACCGCGATCGAGTGGGCGCGGAAGATCAACACGAAGTCCCCGACAGCGCAGCGCATGCTGAAGTTCGCCTTCAACCTGACCGACGATGGCCTGATGGGCCAGCAAGTTTTCGCTGGCGAGGCCACCCGCCTGGCCTACATGACCGACGAGGCCGTGGAGGGCCGCGACTCCTTCCTGGAGAAGCGCGAGCCGAACTGGGACGAGTTCCCGTACTACTACTAGGTCTTGTGGCCGGTCGGCGCTAGCCGCGCAGCTTATTCCACGCCGGGGGCATCGGGGCCTGTACGTCCAGCTCCTCGCCACTCGGCAGGGGGACCACCAGTCGGGAGGCGTGCAGCATCAGCATCCGCATGCCTTTCTCCGCGGCCGCCTGGTTCACTGCCTTATCCCCGTAGCGGGAATCCCCGATGATCGGGTGGCCCAAGTGCTGCAGGTGCACGCGGATCTGGTGCTTCCGGCCGGTCAGTAGTTGAGCCTCCACGAGCGTTCCCGCACGCCCCCAGGGCTTCTTCACCCACAGCTTCGTCTCCGCCTGCTGCCCGGCGCGGCGATCCACCACCGTGGCCGACCCCGTCTTCCGCAGCGGGGCATCAATCCGTCGCGGCTGCTTGCCCGACTTTTTCACGGCGCCACTGACCACCGCCAGGTAATAGCGCTGGATGTCCTCCCCGCCCTCACGCAGGAGGGACTGCAGGTGGCGCAACATCTTCGAATTCTTCGCCACGATCAGCAGGCCAGAGGTCTCCTTATCCAGCCGGTGCGCCAGCTCCAGCTCCTTATCCTCCGGCCGCAACACGCGCAGCGCCTCGATCACCCCAGCCTTGACTCCACTGCCCACGTGCACGGCGATGTTGGCGGGTTTATTCACGATGAGCAGATCATCGTCCTCAAAAACAATGTGCCGGGACAGCCTGCGGGCCAGCTGCTCCGCGGCCTTACGATCCCCCGCGGGCTTCGGCTTCGCCTCAGCGACCTCGAGGGTGGGCAGGTGGACCTTATCGCCGGCGACAGTGCGCTGGTCGGGCTTGCACTTCGCGCCGTTGACCGTGATCTGCTTGGTGCGCATCATGCGGAACAGCACCGTGGCGGGCACGCCCTTGACCTGCGAACGGATGTATTTGTCCAGGCGGCGATCCGCCTGGGAGTCGCTCACGATCAGGGTCTGAGGTTCGGAATGCTTCATGGTGGCTCTGGGCTCTATCTGTAGCAGATCGGGCGGGCGTCCCCACCCGCCTGCTCATAGTCGCAGCGCCGGCCCGCGGCCCGCGGCTAGAGCTCGAAGCGCTCCCACACCCGCTGCGAGGCCGGATCGCGGTTCCCCAGGACCTTGTCGAGCAGCTTCCACAGGCCGTGCCCGAAGAGCTTAACTAGGCCCCGGCGCTCGCTGGCAGGAACCGGGCGCACCGCCTGCTCTGGCTGGCCCAGGTAATTGCCGATCTCGCGGGTCAGGTCTGCGGTGATCCAGTCATCCACCCGCACCCCGTCGATCGTGGTGAACGCCCGGGATTCACCGCGGTAGACGAAGTGGCGGTCGAACATCCCGAGCGCCTGAGGGACGGCCGCCGCGACCGCGGGGTCTAAGGCCAGGCGCACCAGCCCGATCGTCGTGTCCACGGCGGTGCTGCCCGTCGCCCCCGGCTCGTGGGTGGCGAAGCCCTTCGCCTTCAGGTAGCTCAGCATGTCCTGCACCTCGTGGGCGGCGAGGTTCATCGTGTTGCGCTGTGCCTGGTTCAGCCGGGGGTTCCCCGCCGCTGCCCGCAGCGCATCGCCGACGCCACGTGGGTCGCTGTGACCCAGGGCGACCGCCAGCCGCGGGGCCACCGGTGCCACCGCGATCAGGAAGCTGCCGTCGGTGAGCATGGAATCCATCGCCACCACCGGGGTGACCTCGTAGGGCTCCGGGTCGGCCTGCTGCGCCCACTGCCCGACCGTGGCAAGCAGCCCGCCCGGCGGGATGTCACAGGCCGGATCCCCCTGGCTGCAGATGCTGCGCACCTTGCCCTCGTAGCGGTCAAAGGTCCCCGCCGGGCGGGAGCCCAACAGGCCCGTGTGCTGCTCCGAGATCGGCCCGTGGTTCGTGGTGATGAGGGTGGCGCCATCGTTGTTGCCCCGGCGCGGATCCGCCAGCAGGTACGCCGCGATCACCTTCTCCGCCTGCTCCGGGGAAAGATGCATCAACACATCACCAGTGACGTGCGCGCCCTGGGAGAATCCCGCGAGCGCGAACGCGGTATCCGGGCACGCGGCCGAGACGTCATCGATCCGCGCCCGCACTTTCTCGACGCCATCCGCCGCAGAAGCCGCGTAGTTCGGGAACCTCGGCAGGCCGATCTTTTCGTTGCTGCCCACGATGCCTGCGCTGCCGTAATAGGGCAGCTGCCAGCTCCGCACGCCCTCGAAGCGCTGCTCGGCAAGCTTGCTGAAATTCGTGCCCACCACGAAGCCCCGCGGGACATTCGGGTCATCGCCCGGGTGGGCGTCCCCGGACCCAGCAGCGGTGATGACCTCCACGGCAGGGCAGGACGCGATCGGCGTGGGGGTGACGTCCTGAATAGGGCTCGCACCCGCCTGCGGGACCGCAACAGCAGCGGCGACGAGCGGGAGGGAAACAAGGCAAGACACAAGGCGACGCATGGGCAATAGTGTATTGCGCACGCTCCGGCGCTCAACGGTGAGCCCCGGCAGTACACCGCTGGTCAGCGGGGCGACACCTCGCAGCCGGGAGACACCCCCGCCACGCAGCCAAGTAGAGTCGGACGGGTGAGTACTAATAATGAGACGCAAGAACTAGGCCGCTTCGGCGACCGCGGGGACGGACACTCGAAGTTCATTTACCCCGCGAAGATCGACGACGGCACCGGCATGGCAACGCTCGAGGCCTTTGAGGTCTCTGCGAAGAATCTCAAGGCCGCGCGCGGCATGCTCTCCCAGGTGCTGGACGGTCGCAGCTCGATCCTTCCGGTCCCCGCCGCCGACTCCCCGGACGCGGGTGCCAGCGACGAGCTGAAGAAGGTCATGCGGGCAGGCGAGCCGGTCGAGGCCGGCACACTCGTGGCCACCACCTCCGGGTCCACGGGCACCCCGAAGGGCGCGCTGCTCTCCGCCGCGAACCTGCGCTCCTCCGCCCGCGCCACCGAGCAGGTGCTGCGCAAGAAGGTGAAGGTGGAGCCGGGCCCGTGGCTACTGGCGCTGCCGGCCCACCACATCGCGGGCCTGCAGGTGATTCTGCGTGGCATGATGGCTGGTTTCACCCCGGTCGCGACCACCGCGTTGATCGAGGGCACGGGCTTTAGCGTGTCCGGTTTCGCAGCCGACGCCGCCGCGCTGAAGCAGCGCTTCCCGCACGAGGATCTGCACACCTCCCTGGTCCCACCGCAGGTGCACTCCCTGCTGGAGTCCGAGGAAGGCGTCGAGGCGCTGAAGCTCTTCGGCGCGGTCCTCATCGGCGGTGCGGCGCTGGGCGATAAGGCCCGCCAGCAGCTGGACGAGGCGGGCGTGAACTACGTCCTCACCTACGGTTCCAGCGAGACCAGCGGCGGGATGGTCTACGACGGCCAGGCGCTGCCGGGTGCGTCCGTGCGCATCGAGGACGCGGACGCCAACGGCGCCGGACGCATCGTCCTCGAAGGTCCGATGGTCGCCCGCGGTTACCGCAACAACGACGAGGACTGCTTCCCCGAGCTCGGGGTCTACCGCACCAGCGACATCGGCGCCCTGGACGGGAACACATTACAGGTGCTGGGTCGGGCCGACGGCGCGATCAACACCGGTGGCGTGAAGGTTCTGCCCGAGCAGTCGGAGAACGCCACCCGCTCCCACGCTGTTGTGAACGGCGAGGCGGTCTCCGAGGTCTGTGTCTCTGGTGTTTCCGACGAGCACTGGGGCGAGGCCGTGGTCGCCGTGCTGCGCACCGCTGGTACTGAGGCTTCCGGCGATCCGGTGGAGGTCACCGACGCCGTGCGCTCCTCCATGCGGGAGGCCGGTTGCGCGGATTACCTCATCCCGCGCCGCGCCTTCGCTGTCGCGGAGCTGCCGAAGACCGGCCCGGGCAAGCTGGATCGCATCGCGATCGCGGAGCTCGCCCGCCAGGCCTGCGCCGCGAACTAGCGGTTGTCCGTCACCACCCGCAGCGCGGAGACTGCCGCACCGTCCGTCTCCTGCAGCATCAGCGGGTCGGTGCGCGGCATGGGGGAAATCGTCATATCCGCGCGCATGTCCTGCAGCGGGATGCCGACCATGTGCACCCGCGGATCAACCTGCCCGTCCTCGTGGATCAGCCGGCTCGTCGCCAGCTCGACCTCTGGGGCGCGGGAGGCGGTGCCATCGCCGCGCAGCCAGGTGCGCATCCGGCCGGCGTCCTTGAGCTGCTGGCTCAGCGGATCCGCGGTGCTGCGCACGTCCGGCTTGTGCAGCCACGCATCCACCAGGGTGCGGGACTCCACCGGCTCCTCCCGGGTCACCGGGGAGGTCATGACGAACGCAGGCGTCTCGGGGTCGATCACCATCGTCGGGTGCGCGCCCAGGAAGCGGACGTAGCCGGCGTCCACCAGGCACAGCAGCTCTGCGGTGCGGAAGGCCGGCGGCCCGGAGCCCACCATCTGGCCCACGCGCTTGAGCTCCGCATAGGCACCTCGGCGAGATTCGGTGGTGAACCGGCCGGGCTCGTCCACGACGGCAGCGGGCTTGCGGGCCGAGCCGATGACCTGCAGGCCCATCTTCACCGCCGACTCGCGCGCGGACTGAGCCTCGGAAAGATCCGCGGCCAAACCATCGGCAATGCACGCGGTGAGCTCGTCGATGCTCTGGCCCGCCTCCCCGGCCTGCTCCGCGAAACGCGCGACGGGGTCGGCGTGATACGGCAGGTCGAAGCGGTTTTCTTGCGCCACCAGCCCGTCCAGTCGGGTGTCCTCGTGCAGCCGCCACGGGTCGGTCTCCGGGTCGTCGATGATCTCGCCGACCTTTTTTAGGACGTCAGGTTCGGCTGCCAGCAGAACCCGGTAGTAGGCCTCTTGTGAGTCCCGCAGGATCGCCGGCCACAGGGTCTCACCGAAGTCCAGGCTATTCGCCGGAATCTGTGCGAGATCCAGCTCCGCGACGGCGGCCTTGAAGCGAGGCAGCCAGGCCGCGGGTGGCAAAGAGCCGAAGACCGGCTTCGGCTGGTACGGGTAGCCGTGGTGGGAGGTGACCACGAGCTTCGGCTCCCGGCCAGAGGGCTCGTAGCGCAGCCCCGAGCGGGCGTCGGCGTCCGGAATAAACCGCCCGCCACGGTCGATGGTGAGCATGGCCATGAGGTCGAAGAAGCCCATCCCCAGGCCGCGGACCAGCACCTCCTCCTGGGACTCCTCCCAGCTGGGGATCTGGCTGATCTGCTGGTCGGCGGGGTTGCCGGGGCGAACCCAGGTGAGGGCCGGGTGCATGTCCACGGCGGAAGCGGTGAAGCTCTCCAACGCATCCGGGGTGGTGTCGGCCCAGCCGATGGCGAGCACGGTGGCATCCGCGAGGATCGTGGTGCCGTTGTCCAGCGTGATGCGGTCACGGGTGGGATGGCCTTCGCCGTTGCCCGCTTCGGCGTCGGCCCCGGCTGCGGAGCTTCCCGGCACCTCCTCGATCTTGGTGGCGCGGGCGAGGTGCTGGTGCACCGACATCCCCTCGGGGAGCAGCCCCAACACCACGCTGAAAACCCAACGCAGATACTCGCCGTAGAGGGCTCGGCTGGGGTGTGATTCGGGCCGGGTTTCGGCGATCTCCGTGACGTATTCCGCCAGGGACCACCCAGCACCCACGGTTGAGGCGGATTCTCCGGCCTCCGAGGTTGTCTCCGACAGCGGCTCCGCAGCCTGGGCCCCATCATTATCCGAGGTCAACGGGTTGCGCTCGACCCCAACACTCAGCGGAAGGCTAGTGAACAGATCTGTCTTTTTTCCGCCCGGATCCCGCTCTGAGTCCAGCTCTTCACCGCGGATGAGCATGATCCACTCGTGCATGGTCGGCCCCTCCACCACAGGTGCTGTAACGGTTGCTCCGGGCTCAGTGAAGAGGGTGACCGCATCGGCCAGAGTGTTCATGCACAGGGTCTTGGTCTGGTCTGTGCGCCAGACTTTCCCCTCCCCCGGCCGCACCTCGTCAACCACATGAATGTCCAGGTGATTGAGGGTTTTGCTTGGATCGAGCTGGCGGTATTCGGCGGCGAGGCGCTCCAGGATGGAAATGCCTCGCGGGCCACCTCCGATGATCGCGATGGTGGGCGTTGAATCGGTCATGGTCCTTGGGCTGGTCATGTAGGCCATCTTATCGTGAAGGTTTTCCCGTGATACCCTAGCCCTCACCCCTTATAGACAGATCTGTTCATTTTTATCCACAGGAGGGAATACCTATGTCCCCCGGCTTGCCCCGCACCCAGGGCACGTCCAGGCGCCACACCCGGCGCCCCATCAGATCGGTGATCACCCTGCTCACCGCCGTCGTCCTTGGCCTCGGCGGACTCACCGCCTGCAGCAGCGCCGGTGGTTCCGAGGACAACCCCGCCGAGCTGACCTACCTCGATTCCCTCCCCTTCAACAACCTCTACCCGCCGACCGCGGGCTTCTACCCCAACGGCGGGGTCGTCAACAACATCACCGACCGGCTGCTGTGGCAGGACCCGGACACCCTCGAGCTCCACCCGTGGATCGCCACCGACCTGCCGGAGGTCAACGAGGACGCCACCGAGTTCACCTTCCGCCTGCGCGACGGGGTCACCTACTCCGACGGCACCCCGCTGGACGCGGAGAACGTCGTCAAGAACTTCGACCTCTTCGGCCTCGGGAACACGGAGAACAAGCTCACCGCCTCCGAACAGATCAGCTCCTACGAGCGCGGCGAGGTTATCAACGATTCCACCGTTCGCTTCCACTTCAGCGAGCCCGAGCCCGGCTTCCCCCAGGCCGCCAGCTCCATCAACGCCGGGCTGCTGGCCAACGCCTCCCTGGATATGACGGACGAGGGTTTCGCCCCTGGTTCTGCCCGCAAGGTCATCGGCTCCGGCCCCTTCGTCATCACCGGCGAGAAACGGAACCGCGAACTAACCTTGAGCGCCCGGGAGGACTACGACTGGGCGCCACCGGTCTTCGCCGAGCGCGGCCTGAACACCGGGCGTCCGGAGCTGGACACCGTGCGCGTCGTCGTCGCCAAGGAGGACAGCGTCCGCGTCGGTGGACTCAAGGCCGGGCAGGCGGACATCGCCCGCCAAATCGAGGCCCCGGAGGAAAAGCACCTCGCCAAGGCCGGAATCAACATCCACGCAGCACCGACCAACGGCGTGAACAACGGCCTGGCCTTCCGCTTCCGCCACCCGCTGCTGCAGGACATCCGGGTGCGCCAGGCGATCATCGCCGGCGTGGACCGCGAGAAGATCCTGCGCACCCTGTTCTCCGACTCCTACCCGCTGGCCACCTCCACCCTCGCCCACACCGCGCAGGGCTACGAGGCGCAGAAGGGTGCCTACGAGTTCAACCCGGATAAGGCCCGCACGCTCCTCGACGAGGCTGGCTGGACCGTCGGGCACGACGGTATCCGCACCAAGGACGGCAAGCGCCTGCGCCTCGTCGTCAACGACGCCCCACAGCAACCCCGCACCCGGGAGGTCGTCACGATGCTGCAGCAACAACTGCGTGCCGTCGGCATCGACGCGCAGCTGCACCCCGGCGACGTCGCCGCCCAAAAGGCAGCCCAGACGGACGAGAACCAGGTGCAGCTCAACCTCACGATGGTGGGCCGCGCCGACTACGACGTCATTAAAAGCCAGTACTACTCCGATAACCGCAACGCGCTGCTGAACATGCACCCCGACGAGTCCATCGGCGATGAGAAACTCCAGCAGCTCCTGCTCGACGTCGCCCAGTCCCCCACCGAGGAGGAGCGCGCGCGAGCGTCCAAGGCGGTGCAGAAGCACCTGACCGATAACGCCTACGTCCTGCCCTTCTTCGAGGAACCGCAGGTCTTCGGCGTGCACCCACACGTCCACGGCTTCCGCGCCGAGAGCATCGGCCGGCCCTGGTTCTACCTGACCCGAAAGGAGGCCCAGCCATGACCGGCCGCCAGATCCTCGCCCGCATCGGCCAGGCGATTCTCGTGCTGTGGGCCACCTTCACCCTCGCGTTCATCCTGCTCACCGCACTGCCCGGGGATGCCGTGGCCACCCGCTACGCCGACCCTGAGCTCGGGCTCTCCCCGGCTCAGATCCAGCAGATGCGCGACGTGTACGGCGCCGACGAGCCCATCCTCGTGCGCTACATCAACTCCCTCACCGGCGCGCTGCGCGGGGACTTCGGAAACTCCCTAATGAACGGCGAGTCCGTGACCAGCGCCCTGGGCGCTGCCCTGCCAAACACGCTCGCCCTGGCGTTCGTGGCCTTCGTACTCGCCAGCGTGATCGCCCTGGTCCTGGCCACGCTCGCTGCCCCGGGCCGCAACAACCGTGTCAGCCGCTGGCTGGCCAATGCTCTGGCGAGCGTCCCCTCCCTGCTGATCGCACTGCCCCCGTTCTGGCTGGGCATCATCCTGATCCAGGTGTTCAGCTTCTCGCTGGGGTGGGTCCCCGTCATCGACGCCTCCCCGTCCCAGTCGATCATCCTGCCCGCCATCGCCATCGCCCTGCCGCTCTCCGCACCGATGGCCCAGGTGTTGCTCCGCGGGATTCAGGACGCCTCGGCCCAGCCTTTCGTCACCGTGGTGCGGGCCCGTGGGGCCAGCCACCACTGGGTGCTGTGGCGCAATGTCCTGCGCAACGCGATGCTTCCCGCACTGACCATCGCCGGGCTGACCTTCGGTGAGCTCATCGGCGGCGCCGTGGTCACCGAGGCCGTGTTCAGCCGCGCCGGCATCGGCGCGATGACCGTGGACGCCGTATCTAACCGCGATACCCCGGTGCTCATGGCCGTCGTCGTCATCAGTGCCGCCGCCTACGTGCTGGTCAACCTGGCCGTCGATCTGCTGTACCCGGTGCTCGACCCCCGGCTGCGCAGCCGGAGCGCACAACCCGCCACCGTGAATGGGAGGGGCTAAAACATGACCACCACACTCACCTCTCGGTCCTCGCTGCGCTCCCGGCTGACCGGCCGATCCCGCCCGCGGAAAGCGGGCTGGGGCGCGGTCGTCTCCGGGCTCATCGTTGTCATCGCACTGGCCTGGGCACTCGTGCCGGGGCTGTTCGCCTCGGGAGACCCCGTGAACTCCGGTAGCACCGCCCCGCTGCTGCCGCCGAGCACCGAGCACTGGTTCGGCACCGACGCCGTCGGCCGCGACCTCTACACCCGCGTGGTGTGGGGCACCCGGCAGTCCCTGCTCGGGGCGCTCGTCGCGGTTCTGCTCGGCATGATCATCGGCACCCTGCTGGGTGTCATCGCCGGGTCCTCCCGCGCCCGGCGCGGCTCCAGCACAGGTGGTAAGGGCAGCTGGGTGGACACGCTGATCATGCGCATCGTGGACGTTCTGCTCGCCATCCCGGCCCTGCTGCTTAGCCTCTCGGTGATCATCGTGCTGGGTTACGGCTCGATCAACGCGGCCATCGCCGTGGGTATCACCAACGTCGCGATGTTCGCCCGGCTCGCCCGCTCCGAGGTGCTGGGCGTGGCGTCCTCCGATTATGTCGAGGCCGCCTACGCCTCCGGCGGCACCCGTGCCTCCGTGCTGTGGCGGCACGTCCTGCCGAACTCGCTGACCCCGGTGCTCGCGCTGGCGGCCCTCCAGTTCGGCAGCGCCATCCTGCAGCTGTCCACCCTGAGCTTCCTGGGCTACGGTGCTCCGCCACCGACGCCCGAGTGGGGCCTGATCATCGCCGAGGGCCGGGACTTCATCGCCACGTCCTGGTGGCTGACCGTCCTTCCGGGCCTGGCCATCGTCCTCGTCGTCCTGGCGACCAACCACCTCAGCACCGTCCTCCGCGACCGGGAAGGAGCCCACTCATGACCACCCCATTGCTGAAGGTCACCGACCTCGCGGTCACGTACAACTCCGCCCACGGCCCCGTGCACGCGGTGACGGATGTGTCCTTCTCCGTCGCCCCCGGTCGGGTCACCGCCATCGTGGGAGAATCCGGTTCCGGAAAATCCACCTCCGCCATGGCGACGATGGGGCTGCTGCCTGCCAACGCGTCGGCGTCCGGAAAAATCGAGCTCAATGGGCAGGACCTAAACCGCATCACGCAGCAGCAGTGGCGCGGCGTCCGCGGCCTGAAGATCGGGCTCATCCCGCAGGACCCCGGAACCTCGCTGAACCCCGTGAAGACCATCGGCGACTCGGTGGGCGAGGTGCTGCGCATTCACCGCCAGGTGCTGGGCAATCCCAGCACACAGGAGCGCCGCGCAACCGTCATCGAGCTCCTGGACGCCGTGGGCATCGATCAGCCCGAGCTGCGCTATGACCAGTATCCGCACGAGCTCTCCGGCGGCATGCGGCAGCGCGCCCTCATCGCCGCCGCGCTGGCTACCGAACCGGACCTCATCATCGCCGACGAGCCCACCAGCGCCCTGGACGTGACGGTGCAGCAGACGATCCTGGACCTCATCGACCAGCTGCGGGAGGACCGCGGCATCGGCGTGCTGCTCATCACGCACGACCTCGCCGTGGCCAGCGACCGGGCCGACGAACTGGTGGTCATGCAGTCCGGCCAGGTCAAGGAGGCCGGGCTCACCGGCCGCATCCTCGGCGATCCGCGGCACCCCTACACCCGCCGGCTGCTCGCTGACGCCCCTGGGCTGACGAGCCCGGTGCATCAGCCGGCGCGGGCCCGGAAACATGCGGGAGCCAGCACCCCTGGGACCGCTGGCCCCGAGACCGGCGCTCCCGGCAGCGAGGTGGAGCCCGAGGGGAAGGCCCCCGCCACCCGCGCGGCACGTGGCTCCAAGGCACGTAGCTCCGAGCCATGCGGCTCCAAGGAGCCCACTCCCCCGCTGCTGCGCGTTAGCTCGATGAGCAAGCGGTTCCACCCCGCCCGCGGCCAAGAGGCATTCACTGCGGTCGACGGTGTGAGCTTCTCTGTCGCCCGTGGCACCACGCACGCGATCGTCGGGCAATCGGGTTCCGGCAAATCCACCCTCGCCCGCATGATCTGCGCCTTCGAGGATCCCAGCGCGGGGGTGGCCTACCTCGAGGGCGCTGCCATCAACGAGCTCGTGGAGAAGGACCCGCGCCAGCTGCGCCGCAGGGTGCAGATGGTCTACCAGAACCCCTATGGTTCGCTCGACCCGCGCCAGTCCATCGGTTCGGCGATCGCCGAGCCGCTGCGCAACCTCAGCTCGCTCTCACGGACCCAGATCCGCGCGAAGGTCGCCGAGGTGCTGGACCAGGTCAGCCTGCCCGAGGCGCTGGCCAACCGGCGTGCCGGGGAGCTCTCCGGCGGACAACGCCAGCGCGTGGCCATCGCCCGAGCGATGGTCCTGGAGCCGGAGCTATTGGTTCTCGACGAGGCCGTGTCCGCGCTGGACGTCACCGTCCAGGCCCGCATCCTGGAACTGCTCGACGAGCTGCAGGAGGAGCTGAACCTGACCTACCTGTTCATCTCCCACGACCTCGCCGTCGTCCGGGAGATCAGCGACACGGTCAGCGTGATGAGCAAGGGCCGCCAGGTCGAGCTGGGCTTCACCGAGGAGATCTTCAACGATCCGCAGCACGACTTCACCCGTCAGCTGCTGCGAGCCATCCCGGGCCAGCGTTACCGCGAGGGCGTGTTCAACCTGGGGCTTTAAGCTCGCGAACGCTGGTGCTCCCCTCCGTGCGCCCCGTCCACCTGCCACAGCGGATCCGCCCCGCGCCCTAGCGGGACATTGCGATCCGCAGTGCGGAACGTGCGGCGGCGTCCGTCTCCTGGAAGATCACCGGGTCCTCCCCCACCTTCGGTGAGTTCGTCATATCGGCCCGAACCTCCCGCAGCGGCACGCCCAGCATGTGCACCCTCGGATCGCGCTGACCCGACTGGCCAATAAGCAGGCCCGTTTCCCGGTCCACCTCCGGGGCGCCAGACAGGGAGCCATCGCCCCAGGCCCAAGCCCGCATCCGGGACTGTGCCAGCAACTGCCTGCTCAGCGGGCAGGCCGTGTGCCGCACATCCGGGTCGTGGATCAGCGCCTCGATCAGCACAGGCGCGCACACCTCCTCCCCCGTCGTCGCGGAAATGACCCGGAACGCCGGGACCTCCTCGTCCACGGTGAGCTCCGGTTTTGCGCCAAGGAAGCGCACCATCCCGGCGTCGATGAGCGCGAGCAGCTCGGCGGTGCGGAAGGCCGGCGGGCCCACGCTCACCATCTGGGCGATGCTGCCGAAGAGCGCGTATTCCTCCTCGCGGGAGGCCTGCGTGAACCGCCCCGGCTCGTCGACCAGGGCGATCCGCTTCATCGCCGCCCCGAAGCTGAATAGCCCCATCTTCACCGGGGATTCCTCGCCGCGCTGCGCCTCCCGCCAGTCGCCGAGGAGGTGTTCGAACAGGCTCCGGGTAAAGGAGTCGATGCTCAGCTCCTCGCCCGCTGCCTCCGCCTTGTCCTCAAGACGAGCGACCGGGTCGTTCTCCCAGGGGATGTTGAATCGCTTTTCCGGGTCCACCAGCCCGTCCAGGCGGGTGTCCTCGTGCATGTTCAGCGGGTCGGTGGCCGGGTCGTCGATGACCTCGGTGACCTTCGTCAGGACGTCAGGTTCGGCCGCCAGCAGAACCCGGTAGTAGGCATCTTGTGCGTCGCGCAGCAGTGCTGGCCACAGCGTGTCCCCGAAGTCCAGGCTATTGGGGTCCAGCGGAATATCGAGCTGGGCGATCGCCTCGTCCAGGCGGCGCAGCTCCGCGCGCGGCGGCATTCCCGAGAACTCCGGGCGGGGCTGATGCGGGTAGCCACGGCCCGCCATAGCCAGGATCTGCGGTTCCCGCCCGGAAGGTTGGTAGCGCAATCCCGCTGGCGCGGTGGCGTCCGGTATGAAGGCCCCGCCACGGCCGAGCGTGAGCATGGACATGGCGTCGAAAAATCCCATGCCCAAGCCCCGGATCAGGATCTCCTGGCCGGACTCCTCCCAGCTGGGGATGGCAGAGAAGTCCTGATCAGCCGGGTTATTCGGCGCAACCCACTCCAGCTGCTCGTGCTTGGCCGCGGCAGCCGCGAGTTCCTGCTCCTCCGGGGCGAGATCCGTGTCCAACCAGCCCAGGGCGAGCACCGTCGCGTGCGCATGCAGGCGGGTGCCGTCCGCGAGTTCGATGGTGTCCGTGCCGTCTGCCGCTGCTTCGATGCCCACCGCCTTCGAGCGGTGCACCGTCACCTCGATGGCCTCGGGTACCATGCCCAGCACCGCGGAGAAGACCCAACGCAGGTACTCGCCGTACAGGCCCCGCGGCGGGTGCGTATTCGGTTCGGCCTGCTGGATGTTCTGCGCCCGGTGGTCCAGGGGCTGGACCGGGTGGCGGGAAAACAGCGCTGCCTTCGCCCCACGCGGGTCGCGCTGCTCCCCCAGCTCCTCGCCGCGAAGCAGCATGATCCACTCGTACATGGTCGGGCCTTCGAAAACCGGGGATGCCACGCTGGAGCCCGGCTCCGGGAACAAGGTCACCGCGTCGGCCAGCGTGTTCATGCACAGGTCGAAGTTCTGGTCAGTGCGCCAGATGCGTCCCGCACCGGGCTGGACGTCGTCCACCACGGCCACGGCCAGGCGCTCGGGTGCCGCACCCTGCTCCGCCAGCTCCCGGTAGGTAGCCACGATCCGCTCCAGCACGGAAATCCCCCGTGGCCCGGCCCCGATGATCGCGATCCTGCGCTCAATACTGCTCATGGCCCCACCCTACGGATGATCCCGATCACGGCGAGGCAGCGCCATACTAAGCGAGATAATAAAAGCCCTGGCCACACGGGCCAGGGCTATGAGGAAACGGAGTACAGAGTTTTAACGGGGGCGACGCTCGCAGCCGACGCCGTCGTTGTCACGGTCAAGGTGGGAAGCGTAGCCCGCCTCGCCGCGGCGGATCGGGCGGCCCAAGTCGTTCCATACTGCACGGCAGTTCTGGTAGTAGCGGGACTGTGCCGGACGCGGCGCAGGTTTCGGCGCAGTTCGCTTCGGCGCTGGCTTTGGCGCAGCGCGCTGTGGTACCGGCTTCGGCTTTGCCGCCTGCTTCGGGGCCTGTTTAGCGGCTGGCTTCGCAGCCGGCTTTGGGGCAGGCTTCGGCGCCGGTGCCGGGCCCGGGATGATGCCAGGCAGCGGGTTGGGCACCATGCCAGCCTGGATCGCCCACAGGCCGCCGCCGATAACCGCAGCGATGGCCGCGATGCTGCCGATGACGATGCCCGCGATCGCGCCCTTGGAGAGCCCTTCCTTCTCCTCATCCTCGGAGGAGGATCCCCCGGACCCGGTGGTGGTGTCGTCGGTGTTGCCCTGGCTCGAGGAGGAGCCGAACAGACCGGACTGGCCCTCGGTGTTGTTAGTGTTCGCCGAGTCTTCATTGGCTTGAATGAGAGCCGCAGGCGAAGCAGGAGCCGCCTGGGCGACTGGGGTGAGGCCGCCGGTCAGCACGGCAAGCGCCGCTGCCAGCGAAATGACAGTTTTTCTCATGGCATAACAATCACCCATTTGTATTTGGGACACAACTTACCCGTGGAAAACCTCTCCCCGAGGGCCTTTTCACCTACCCCCGTCACCCCCTTTCCCACCGTAAAGGGCGAAATAACCACCGATTCCCCCCCCCGCGTCACGCGCCCGTCCCGCGTGCTGAAGCAGCCCCGACATAGCCCCCGCGCCCAAGCGAGTAGAGTAAACAGTTTGCATCCGCCCCCCCTGCCCGAAGGAAGGTTTTTCACCGCGTATGTCTGCCACCAACACCGCCACCGCCGCCGATTGGCTCGAGGGCGCCCGCCCGCACACCTGGGCTAACGCCATCGCCCCGGTGCTGGCCGGAACAGCAGCCGCGGTGACCACCGGCGGGGCGTCCTTCCCGCGGGCGCTACTCGCCCTCGTGGTCGCGCTCGCGCTGATCATCGGCGTGAACTACGCGAACGACTACTCTGACGGCATCCGCGGCACCGACGACGACCGCTCCGGCCCGCTACGCCTCACCGGCTCCGGGCTGGTGGAGCCCACGCTCGTGAAGTACGCCGCCTTCGCCTGCTTCGGCGTGGCCGGGGTCGCCGGAATCCTACTCAGCCTGCTGAGCGCCTGGTGGCTGATCCTCGTCGGCGCGGCCTGCATCGCGGGCGCCTGGTTCTACACCGGCGGCAAGAACCCCTACGGCTACCGGGGCCTGGGCGAGGTCGCGGTGTTCATCTTCTTCGGCCTGGTCGCAGTGCTCGGCACAGAGTTCACGCAGTCCGGGCAGATCACCTGGCGCGGGCTTGGCCTGGCTGTGACGATCGGCGCGCTCTCCTCGTCCGTGAACCTGGCCAATAACCTCCGTGACATCCCCACCGACTCGGTCACCGGCAAGATCACCCTCGCCGTGCGCCTGGGAGATGCGGGCACCCGCGCGCTGTGGCTGAGCCTGGTCGGCGGTTCCGTGGTGCTCACCATCGCGCTGGCACTCGGTCAGCTCGCTGCCCTGCTGGGCCTGCTGGCAGTGCCGCTGTGGGTGCTGGCCTCCGGGCCGGTGCGCAAGGGCGCGCAGGGCAAGGGCCTGATCCCGGTACTGGGACTCACCGGCCGCGGCATGCTGTTGTGGTCGGTGATGATGCTGGTCGCAGCGTTTATCTAGCCATCTAGTTCACTCCGACGCTGCTCCCCCGCTGCGCACTCACCTGCACAGCTCCAGCCGCACTGTCCGCCCCGCTGACCCCCGCTGATCCTCGCTGCTCTAGTCGTGCAGACGGTCCTGCAGCTGCTCCTGCAGCTGGCGCTTGTGCTCGCGCCGCGCGGAATCCCACTCCGCCATCTGCGCGGTCACCCGCAGCCGCAGATTCTTAAACATCATCATGGACAGCGGCAGCGCGAGGATGAGCGCCAGCAGCGCGCTCATCAGCAGCGGGAAGAAGTTCGCCATCCCCAGCAGGATCACGATCGAGTGGATCACGAACGTCAGCACCAGGAACAGCACCAGCCGCAGGAATCCGTATAGCAAAACATCCCGCCAGGCCTTCGAGCCGAGCTTCGGCTTCTGCCCGGGTGGCCCCGGCAGCGCTGGTTCAACCTGGGATGGGTCTTGCGGATTCTGCTTATTAGTCACGCCGTCCAGCCTACGGTCACTGCTTCGCTGGGCACCAATTGCGCTTTAGTTTTAGGACGTCACCCCGGCCCGCCACCGTATTCCCGCCGCTGTTCTCCTACCCACCGAGCCCGTGAGGTGGCTAGAGTCGAGGGGAGAAACTACGCCGATTTTTATGCCTTGAAGGAGCATCGCACCCTTGGGTCGCCTCATTATCCTGATCCTCGTCATCATCACGATCGTGATGTTGTGGAAGGCCTTCGGGCCGGGCAGCGGCAATTCTTCCTCAGTGGGCCAGCTGGGCCGCCGGCAGAATAAGCAGCTCGAGCAGCGGCCTCGGGCGAAGGGGCCGGACGACGACCCGGACTTCCTGTGGAATATCGAGAAGGAACGCTTCAAGAAGCGCCGTGAGAAGGAACGCCTGGCCGAGGAAGAGGCCGAGCGCGAGAAGCGGGAGCGCCTCCGCCGCCAGCGGGACGAGGACCAGCAGGACCCGCCCGCCCAGGACTAGGCCCGGCCGCGTTAAATCTCCACCCGCGGGGAGCGCCCCGTGCGGTAGTGGTCGATGAGCAGGAAGAGGTTATCCCAGCGCTTGTAGAGCTTCGCCCGCTCCAGCAGGTCCTCATCCTCGAAGACCACCTGCGGATCTGCCACGTCCTCCGCGGCCACCCCGGCGTGGTCGAAGATCCGCTTCGTCAGCCCCGGCGCGATCGTCTCGAAGTGGGCGTAGTCCAGCGCCGGATCGCCCACCGTCATGTCAGAAAAGTCCAGCACGCCCACGCCCTGGTCGGGTAGCCACAGCAGGTGCTCCCGCGAAAGATCCCCGTGGGTCAGGCAGCGCCGCAGGTCCGTGCGGGCCAGCATGTCGTCCACCTCGGCCATGATGCCTTCGGCGCGGGCGTACTCCGCCGCGGAGAGCTCGGGTTTCAGCACCTCGACCATGCGGTGGCGCATCACCTCGTGCTTGCCCGGCAGGGTTCGCTCTGTGTAGTTCAGCCCGTGCTGCGCCCCCTCGGTGGTCGGGCTGATCGGCACCCCGCCGACCTCGTGGACGCCCGTCGCGTCACTCTGCCCCGGGCCGTCGGCCCACCAGCTCTCCAGGTTGCTGGCCGGCGGGAGGCTGGAGTTCATCGTGTGCATCGCCGCCAGCAGGCTGCCCAGCTGTTCGATGACGAGTTCCTGCTGCTCCGCGTTCATCTGCTGCCAGACGTTCGCGTCCAACGGGGTGCCGTCGATGACGGAGAGCAGAGTCACCCGGATACGCCGCTGGTTGCCAGTGAAGCGGCGCGGCACGTGGGCCTGGCGCACCGTCTGCGGCAGGCGGGCGTTGGAGCGGTGCCCCAGCGCCGCGATCACCCCGGACTCCCGGGAGGCCTGCAGGCGGTAGGCCTCGGTGTAGGGTGCGCGGACGATGACGCGGTTCGGGACCATGTCCGCGAACTCTCCCTCGTCGCTGCGTACCCCCTCCAGCAGGATGACGGCGTGGTCCATGCCCTGCTTCGGCAGGAGGATGTTCTCCCAGGCCAGGTCCTGCCAGATCAGCTTGATGAAGATCGGCAGGGTCTCCGGGCGCAGGTCCTCACGGCTGTAGTCGTGCGCGACCTCCGCCCTGTCGATGTTGCCGGTGCGGATGTCCTCCGCGCTCAGCTTGCCAATGGGCTGGAAGTTCCCGGAAGAAAAGCCGTCTTGCTGCTCTGTCACTCTCGTTGCCTCACTTTTCCCATTCCGCCTGGGCGCATAATTGCCTCAGGTATTGACCATAGGGGCTGGCCCCATGCGCGTCGGCGTTATCCCGCAACTGCTCGTCGCTGATCAGCCCCATGCGCCACGCGACCTCCTCCGGGCAGCCGACCTTCAGGCCCTGCCGCTTCTCGATCGCGCCGACGAAGTCGCTGGCGCCGTTGAGGTCGTCGATGGTGCCGGTGTCCAGCCAGGCCGTCCCGCGGGGCAGCACTTCCACGTGCAGGCGGCCTTGCTCCAGGTAGGCCTGGTTGATGCCGGTGATCTCCAGCTCACCGCGCTCGGAGGGCTGAAGCTGCTTGGCGATCCCCACCACGTCCGGGCCGTAGAAGTACAGCCCCGGCACCGCATATGGGGAGCGCGGCTTCGCGGGCTTCTCCTCGATGGAGATGGCCTTGCCGGTCTCGTCGAAATCCACGACCCCGTAGGCGGTGGGGTCTGCGACGGCGTAGCCGAAGATCACGCCGCCGTCCGGCTCATTAAAACGGCGCAGCTGGGTGCCCAGGCCGGAGCCGTAGAAGATATTGTCGCCCAGCACCAGCGCAACCGGCTCGTCGCCGATGAAATCCTCACCGATGATGAAAGCCTCCGCCAGCCCGCGCGGGGCTTCCTGCGTGGCGTACTCGATGCTCACACCGAAGCGGCTGCCGTCCCCCAGCAGTTCCTGGAAGGCCCGCTCGTCGCGTTCCGTGGTGATCACCAGAATCTCGGTGATCCCCGCCAGGATCAGAGTGGACAGCGGATAGTAGATCATCGGCTTGTCGTAGACCGGCACCAGCTGCTTCGACACGCTGAAGGTGATGGGCCACAGCCGCGAGCCGGTGCCACCGGCCAGAATGATTCCGCGCATACTTGCCTAGCCCTCCCCGTGCTCGCCGTAGCTATCGGCGAAGTCGAGGGCCTCGGACCACTCCCGGCGCAGCTGCTGCTCCCAGCCGCGCGCCTCCTGCCAATCAGCCAGGCGCGCGTGAACCTCTGCGAGGGCCGGGGCGGCGGCGTCCTTATCGGAAAGAACCGCATCGGCACGCTCCACGCCCCAGTCGATGCCCAACTCCGGGTCGAAGGGATCCACCCCGAACTCCCGATCCGGATTATAGGCCTCGGTGACCAGGTAATTCAGCACCGCGGTCTCGGAGCGGGCGGCGAAGCCGTGACCCACCCCGATCGGCACGTGCACCGCGTAGTTATTCTCCTCGCTGAGGGTGATCTTGACGTGCTTGCCGAAGGTCGGGGAACCGACCCGCAGGTCCACCAGCACGTCCACAACCTCCCCGGCCAGGCAGCTGACGAACTTCGCCTGCCCCGGTGGCACCTCGGCCAGGTGGATGCCCCGCACCACGTCCCGGCTGCTGCGGGAGACATTCGCCTGCGCGACGTCGAAGGGGTAGCCCAGGTGCTCGGTGAACTGGGCGGCGCGGAAGCCCTCGTGGAAACTGCCGCGAGCGTCCCCGAAAACCCGCGGGGCGAAGAGCCAGGCGCCGGCGATCGGAAGGTCGACGATGGCTGGCTCGGTGGCCGAGTCCAGGGGACGCAAGTCAACAGGCAGCTCTGCGGTACTCATAGCCCATACTTTAGCGTCCAGCCCGGACAGACAGCCGGTGCGGTGCGCGCCAGGCAGCGCCCCCGGGTTGTCGCACGCGCGAATTTTTCCATAACCTCTCCGAAGTGTTTAGCCTTTGCTAACTTTCAGCGCATGGATTCTCCCAACCGTTCAGAAGACCGGCGCATTCTTGGCGCCACCCTCGTCGGCACGACCATCGAGTGGTACGACTTCTTCATCTACGCTCAAGCCGCCGGCCTCGTGTTCGGTACGCAATTCTTCGCCCCCGCGAGCAGCGATAACCCCAGCCTCGCGCAGGTTTTCGCCTGGGCATCGCTGGGCATCAGCTTCCTCTTCCGCCCGCTCGGCGCCGCCATCGCGGGCCACCTGGGCGATCGCATCGGGCGCAAGAAGGTGCTCGCGGGCACCCTGATCCTCATGGGTATGGCCACCACACTGATCGGCGTGCTGCCGACCTACGCCGCCATCGGCATCGCCGCTCCCCTGCTGCTTGTCTTCCTGCTCATCCTGCAGGGACTGTCCGCGGGCGGCGAGTGGGGCGGGGCCGCTCTGCTCGCCGTGGAGCACGCACCGAAGGGCCGCCGCGGGCACTTCGGCTCCTATCCGCAGATCGGCGTGCCCACCGGCCTGGCACTGTCCACCGTGGTGCTGCTGGCCATCACCGCGATCATTGGGCAGGAAGCCTACCTCGACTGGGGTTGGCGCATCCCATTCCTGCTGAGCTTCGTGCTGGTCATCGTGGGCGTCATCGTGCGCGCCAAGGTCGCCGAGTCCCCGGTGTTCCAGGAAATGCGGGAGCGTGCCGCTGAGTCCAGCGCCCCGTTGGGTGTGCTGCTGCGCGACCACTGGCGCCTCGTGATCCGCGCGGCGCTGATCTTCTCCGGTAACAACGCCTCCGGCTATATGATCATCGCCTTCATGGGCTCCTATGCCACGAAGGAGCTGGGCCACGATCAGGTCAGCGTGTTCCTCTGGGTGGTCGTCGCCGCCCTGGCGTGGATCGTGCTGACGATGTACTCCGGCGGGCTTTCCGACCGCATCGGCCGGGTGCAGACCTTCCTCTGGGGCTACGGCATGCTCATCGTGATCGCGGTGCCGGTGTGGTTCCTCATCGACTCCGGCTCGCTGTGGATCTTCGGCATCGGCATGCTGCTGTTCATCCCGGGCCTGGCCCTCTCCTATGGCCCGCAGTCTGCCCTCTACGCGGAGATGTTCCCCCGCGAAGTGCGCTTCTCCGGTGTGTCCGTGGCCTATGCCCTGGGCTCCATCCTGGGTGGTGCCTTCGCACCGATGATCTCCCAGATGCTCTTCAACCGCACCGGGATGATCTGGACGGTCGGCATCTACCTGATGGTGATCTGCCTGATCTCCGTGATCGCGCTGCTGCGCACACCCCGTAACCTCGCGGACGCCGAGCTCTAAAGCGCACCGGCTACCTGCCCCGCAAGCCACGAGCTTGCGGGGTTTTTCTATCCCAGCAGCTTTTCCGTTTGCCCGTAGCGGCGTTCCGCCGCCGCGCGGGTGTCCTCCCACCACTGCTGGTTCTCGCGGTACCAATCGATCGTCGCCGCCAGGCCCGCGGCGAAGTCGGTATACCGCGGCTGCCAGCCCAGGCCTTGCATCGAGGACGGGTCGATCGCATAGCGGCGGTCGTGCCCGGGGCGGTCGCTCACCCAGTCGAAGTCATCCGGCTCCCGGCCGAAGGCCGCCAAAAGGTCCCGCACGACCTGCAGGTTATTGCGCTCCCCGTCCGCGCCGATGAGGTACGTCTGCCCCAGCTCGCCGCGGTCCATAATCGCCCAGACCGCGTCGTTGTGGTCGTCGACGTGGATCCAGTCGCGGACGTTATCCCCCTTGCCATACAGCCGCGGCCGCTGCCCCTGCAACAGGCCGGTGATCTGACGCGGGATGAACTTCTCCGGGTGCTGGCGCGGACCGTAGTTATTCGAGCAGTTACTGATCGTGGCCTTCAGCCCCAGGCTGCGGACGAAAGCGCGCACCATGTGGTCAGCCGCCGCCTTGGACGCCGAGTAGGGCGAGGAGGGCTGGTACGGGGTCGTCGGGGTGAAGCGTTGCGGATCGTCCAGTGCCAGGTCCCCGAAGACCTCATCAGTGGAGACGTGGTGCAGGTAGACACCGTGACGCACCGCAGCCTCGGCGAGGTGCACCGTCCCATCCACGTTGCTGCGCACGAACAGCGCCGGATCCAGCAGGGAATTATCGTTGTGCGACTCCGCCGCGAAGTGGACGATGGCCAGCGCGTCGGCGTCCGGAACCTCGGCGGCGACCTCGTCGACCAGGGCGAGCACCGCATCCCGGTCCGCGAGGTCCAGCTGCGTGAATCGGAAACGCCCCGGATAGGCATCCTCCAACGGGGTACCGTCCGTGGTGCACAGGTTCAGCGGGTTGGCGGCATAGGTCATCGCGTCCACGACGTGCACGTGCACATCCGGGCGGGTGGCCAGCGTGCGGTGGACGAAGTTCGCCCCAATAAAACCGGCACCGCCGGTGACCAGCACGTGGGTCAACCGGCGGTGGGGCGCTGCCGCTTGGTTAGCGGTTTGAGCGGTCACGAGGAAGCGTCACACTCCAAGCGTGGTTTCTAGGCGGTGGTTTAGTTCAGGCCAGCGTAGGAGTGCAGGCCGGAGACCACCATGTTGATGAAGAAGAGGTTGAAGACCATCGTCGCGAAAGCAATGACGTTGATCCAGGCAGCCTTGGTGCCACGCCAGCCCGGGGTTGCGCGGGCGTGCAGGTAGGCGGCGTAGAGGATCCAGGTGATGAAGGAGACCGTCTCCTTCGGGTCCCAGCCCCAGAAGCGGCCCCAGGCGGCGTCGGCCCAGATCGCGCCGAAGATGATGCCCAGGCCGAAGATCGGCAGGGTCCAGATCGCACTGCGGTAGGCCAGGGCGTCCAGCTTGGAGGCATCCGGCAGCGGGGAGGCGATGGCTCCGAAGAAGCCCTTTTCCTGCCCCTTCGGGTGCCAGCGGCGCAGCAGGTACATCAGGGAAGCCATGCCGGAGAGCAGACCGATGCCGCCACCGATGGAGACGGTGGAGACGTGGATGACGAACCAGTTGGACTGCAGGGCCGGGACGACCGGGGCGGTCTCCGCGTAGAGCTTCGTGCCACCGTAGAACAGCAGCAGGGTCACCGGGGTCAGCACCCACGGCCACATCACGCGCATCGAGCGGCGGTTGATCACCACAGCTGCGGCCACCATGGCGAACAGGGTGACGACCGCGACGTACTCGAAGAGGTTGCCCCACGGGAAGCGGTTCGCGGACATGCCACGCAGCACCAGGAATGCGGCGTGCACGGCGATGGCCAGCCACACCAGCGCCTGGGTAATCCCACCGAAGGTATCCGCGCGGTTCACGCGCTGCAGAATCGTCTCGGCGCGCAGCCCCGCCGGCAGGTTCTCCTCGTCCAGAGAGGAGGTCGCGATGCCGGAGACGTCTGCCGCGCCGTCGTCCCCGACCTCATCGGCAGCGACGTCGGTGGTGGCCGCACCGGGTGCACCAGCACCCACCGCCACCTTCTGGCGACGCTTCGCCTCCTGCGGCGTCGCCTCGTTCTTCAGCACCCGGGCGCGCTCACGGCGAGCGTCGTTCGCCAGGCGGACCAGCCCGTAGTAGAACAAGGACACCGCCAGGGCGAGCAGGTACAGCACCACCGTGGTCTTGTACGCCAGGTCAGAAAACAGCGCGAGATCTTGATTAATCTGCATGGATTATTTCGATTCCTCAACGGACTAAAGGCATACGCCGACTAAGGCGCATCTCTTGCACATCTAAGATTATCCCTGCCTAGCGGGAAATCCAACACTCCAACGGCGCCGGATAGTGGCAGCGACCAGCAAAAACGATTTAGCGATCGCGGAGCTGCTCGTCAAGCCCGTCGCCGAAATCCTCTTCCCAGCTACCACTGGAAACGTTGTGCTCATCGTCCAGGTCCTCCTCCTCGAGGCCCAGGATGCGCTCCGCGGTGCGGCTGAATTCCGCACCCCAACCGGCGGAGTCGGTGCGCGCCAGACCCGCGATCTCGACCACGGTTCCCGGCTGGCCGTCCTCCCGCGGCGCCAGGCGCACCCACAGGCGGCGGCGCTTAATCGCCAGAGACACCACCAGGGATCCCAGCATCAGCATGGAGAAAATGAATACCCAGTACAGGCTCGGATCGTGGCCGATCTGGATGTTGATGAACTCCTTGGCGCCGTCGAAGGTGATCTCGGTGCCGTCGTCCAGGGTGACCTTCTCGCCGACGCGCAGGTTCACGCGGTCCAGCTTCTCCAGCAGACCGTTGTGCATCTGCTCCGGGTGCAGGGAGAAGATGGACTGCGCGGTGCCGGCGTCCAGGCCCGTCTGGCCGCGGTAGACGTCGATGGCCACCGCCGGGTCCGTCATCGCCGGGTAGCGGGAGGTCAGCAGCGCACCCTTCTCACCGGTGAACTCCGCGGTGGGTGCGAATAGGCCCTGGATGGCGACCTGGTTATTGCGCCGCTCCAGCTCCGTGTCGAACATGTCCGCCGGCGGGTCCCAGCGCATCGCGCCGGAGGAGAGGAAGTTGATCAGGTCGTCCGGGCGGAACTGCGTGGTTTCCGTCACCGTCTCACCGTTCGGCCACTTGATCGTGAAGGTCGGCGCGTAGCCGTGCCCCTGCAGGTAGATGCGATCGCCCTCCAGGCGCAGCGGGTGGTTGACCTTCAGGGTGGTCTTTTCCCACTTCTCGTGCGGCTCGTAAGCAGCGTCACCGACGGCGTAATCAATGTCCGATTCGAAGTCCACCGCCTGCCCGTTGGGCAGATACTCCGCTTTAAAGTTCTTGACGTTGATGCAGAACGGGTGCAGGCCGGTGCCGTCGAAGAGCTGCCCGTGGCGGAAGGAGTCGAAGTTACCGACCGCGGAGTTACAGAACTCGGAGTTCTCCGTATCAGCGATGATGATCGCCTGACCCTCGTAGTAGGTGAGACGGCCGACGCCGACGGCCACGAGGATGCCCACCAGGGCCAGGTGGAAGACGAGGTTCGCGAACTCACGCAGGTAACCGCGCTCCGCGGAGATGGACCAACGACCCGCGCGGTCGTCCTCAGCGGAGGTTTCCGCGATGTGCCAGCCCTTGAACTCGCGGCGCAGCAGCTCCTTCATCGCCTCCGGGTCGGTGTCCACGGTGCCGGAGATGTGGTTCGGCATCCGCGTGAGCACCTTCGGCGCCCGCGGTGGGGTGGAGCGCAGCGCCTGGTAGTGATCCCAGCTGCGTGGCAGGATGCAGCCCACGAGCGAGATGAACAGCAGCACGTAGATCGCCATGAACCACGAGGAGCTGAAGACATCGAACAGGCCCAGCTTGTCGAAGACCTCGGCGGTCTTACCGTTGGCGGCGATGTAGTCGGCCACCTTGTCCCGGTTCAGCGAGCGCTGCGGCAGCAGGGCGCCGGGAATCGCAGCAAGAGCCAATAGGAAGAGCAGCACCAGGGCCGTCTTCATCTTGGTCAGCCACTGCCACCCACGCTTGGGCAGGGCCAGAATCAGCCGAGCGGGGTTCTTCCCGCCGCCTGGCTTCGTACCGGCCTTGTGCTCAGTCATGAGAATGCCCTTTCACGTTCTTCTCGCACACGCTCTACTCACCCGTTAGATCGGCAACGTTGTATCACTGATGAACGCGTCCCGGATCCACTCCACAAATATTGCCCACTGCCCGGTGAGCAGCAAAATTCCAACAATCACCAGGAGGATGCCGCCGGCTACCTGGATGCTGCGGGAATGGCGGCGCAGGAAGCCAACGCCTGCCAGCGCCCGGCGCGAGCCCAGGGCCAGCAGGATGAACGGCAAACCCAAGCCAATGCAGTAGGCGATGATCAGCAGCACCCCGCGCGCGGCGGTCGTGCCCTCGGTTCCCGCGGAGACGGAGATGATCGCCGCGAGCGTGGGGCCCAGGCAGGGCGTCCAACCCAAGGCGAAGATCCCGCCGAGCAGCGGGGCTCCCGCCAGGGTCGTCCAGCGCTTCGGCGCCATCCGGGTGTCGGCCTGCAGCGGGGTGATGAAGCCCATGAAGACCACGCCCATGAGGATCGTCACCGCGCCGCCGATGCGCATCAGCAGCTGCTGGTTGATCATCAGGGTGCTGATCAGGCCGAAGACCGTGACCGTGGCGAGTAAGAAGATCACTGTGAAACCGGCGACGAACAGCAGCGCCGCAGCGCCCACTCGCCCCTTCTTATTCGCGACCTTCGTGCCCTGCTCGGTGAACTCGGTATCCGCGCCGGCCACGCCCGCGAGATAAGAGATATAGCCCGGCACCAGCGGGATCACGCACGGCGATGCGAAGGAGACCAGGCCTGCCAGCGCTGCCGCCAGCAGCGCGAGAACCAGCGGACCGGCGGAGACCGTATCCGCGAAACGCTGGCCGATGTCCCCCGCAGCCAGGGTGAACACAGCCTGCTCCGGGCTCAGCACTTAAGCTCCCTCCCCAGCTGCGGCTCCGTCATCCTCGTTGAGGATGGGCTCCAGAACCTTCCACAGTTCATCGTCGGTGATTTCCTTGAGGAAGATGTGGGCCGGACGGTGCTGCTTATCCAGCACGATCGTCGTCGGGATGACGGACGCCGGGATACCGCCCAGCCGCAGCGCGGACTTGAACGGTGGGTCGTAGATGGAGGGGTAGGTGATGCCGTAGGTGCGCACGAAGTTCTTCGGCTTCTCCCGCGACGGGTCGCGGACGTTGATGCCCAGGACGGTGCCGTCGCCGCGCTTTTCCAGCTTCTCGTGGACGCGCTCCAGGTCATCCGCCTCGGAGCGGCACGGCCCGCACCACTGTCCCCAGGTGTTCAGGACGACGGCTTTGCCGGCGTAGTCTTCCAGGTTGATCTGCTCGCCTTCCTCCATCAGGGACTCGCCGGTGAGGTTGGCGACTTCCTTGCGCTCCTCCTGCGGGTAGCTGATGGAGGTCTGCCCGCCTGGGGAGACGAACTCGAAGGTGCCACCGACCGCGACGGCATCGTCGCCGGTCGCGCCCTCCCCGCAGGCGGTGAGCCCGCCGAGGGAGATGGCGGCGGTGAGCAGCGCGGCCAGTGCGGCGCGGCTGCGCGAGCGGAGATTGGGACGGGTGCTCCTCAGATGGGCGCCTCGTCGCGACATGGGGCCTACCTACCTTTCTGCTGCTATTCGCTCGGGTTGCGACCCGTTAAATATCGGCTGCGGGCTCGGAGTAGATCATGTCCACCAGCTCCTTGCCCTCGAAGATCAGGGAAGTCACGCTGGCGAGGTTGCACTGGCGGGCGGCCGGGTTGTGGGCCAACTTCTGGCCGCGCACGTCGCGCTGGATCATCACGATCGGCAGCTGGTGGCTCACGATCACGGCCTCGGAACCGCGGGCGGCAGCGCGGGCGGATTCCACGGCCTCCCACATGCGGTCGCGGATCTCGGTATAGGGCTCACCCCAACTCGGCTCGGCCGGGCGGCGCAGCACGTGCCAGCGCTTGGGGTTCCACAGCGCGGAGCGCACCCCCTTGATATGCAGACCTTCGAGGTCGTTACCCGCCTCGATGACCCGCTCATCGGTCTGGATCTCCAGGCCGAGTTTCTCGGCGAAGGGCCGGGCCGTCTCCTGTGCGCGCTGCAGCGGGGAGGCCACCAGGTGGGTGACGTGGTGGTCGGCCAGGTCGGCGGCCGTGGCATGAGCCATGTTCTCGCCCCGGGCGGAAAGCCGGTAGCCAGGGAGGCGACCGTAGAGGATCCGATCTGGGTTGTGGACCTCGCCGTGGCGAACCAAATGCACGATGGTTGTCATGCTTGTCGAGCTTACCGGCCGACCCGGCCTGCGCCTAAGCCTCCGCGGCGGCGGCTGCCTTCGCGGCTGGCACGAGGGCGGCCTCGAAACGCTCGAAGTCCGCGTCCGTCAGCGCGGTGGAGACGAACCAGGTCTCGAACACGCTCGGCGGGGCGAAGATGCCGTTGTCCAGCAGCTCGTGGAAGAAGGCCGGGTAGCGGAAGGTCTCCGCGGCCTTCATCTCCTCGAAGTTCGCGCCCTCGCCGCCCGCGAAGCGCACGGAGAACATCGTCCCAGCGCGCTGGATGTGGTGCTCCACGGACTCGCGGTCCAGCGCCTCGGTAATCAGGCCGATCAGGCGCTCAGCGTTGGCGTCCAGGGTGCGGTAGGCGTCCTCGTCCGCCAGCTTCAACGACGCCAGCCCGCTGGCCATCGCGACCGGGTTACCGGAGAGGGTGCCCGCCTGGTACACCGGGCCGACCGGGGCCAGGTGGTCCATGATGTCGGCACGGCCGCCGAAGGCCGCGGCAGGCAGGCCACCGGAAACGACCTTGCCGAAAGTCGTGAGGTCGCCGGCGACACCGTCCTTGCCGAACCAGCCCTGGTATCCCACGCGGAAGCCGGTCATGACCTCGTCGACGATGAGCAGAGCGCCGTTGGCGTGCGCAATCTCCTTGAGCTGGGCGTTGAAGCTGGTGCCGTCCGCAGTGATGGAGGAAACGGTGCCCATGTTGCCCGGGGTGGCCTCGGTGATGATGGCGGCGATCTGGCCCTCGTTCTCCGCAAATGCCTTCTTGACGGCCTCGATGTCGCGGTACGGCACCACGACGGTGTCGCTGGCGGCGGCTTTGGTGATGCCCGGGGAGTCCGGCAGGCCGAAGGTGGCCACGCCAGAGCCGGCGGCGACGAGCAGGGAGTCCACGTGGCCGTGGTAGCAGCCCTCGAACTTCAGGATCTTGTCGCGACCGGTGAAGCCACGGGCCAGGCGCACGGCGGACATGGTGGCCTCGGTGCCGGAGTTGACCAGGCGGACCTTCTCCACGCTCGTGCGGTTGACGATCTCCTCAGCCAGGTCGACCTCCAGGGAGGTCGGGGCGCCGAAGGACAGGCCGCGGGAGGCGGTCGACTTCACGGCCTCGACGATCTCCGGGTGGGCGTGCCCGTGGATCATCGGCCCCCAGGAGCACACCAGGTCCACGTAGCTGAGGCCATCGGCATCCTGCAGCTGGGAGCCGGAGGCGGAGGTGATAAACGGGGAGGTCCCGCCGACAGAGCCGAAGGCGCGCACCGGAGAGTTCACACCCCCTGGGATGAAGCGGCGTGCCCGCTCCATCGCCGCCGCGCTCTCGTGGTGGCGCTCCTCGGCTGCCGCGTTGACGTTGGTGTTGGTCGAAGCCATCGCCTACATCGCCCTTTCTTTAAAGATCCTCGTGGTTTTCATACACTATGCCCCTCATCCTACCGATGGCCCCGGACACCCCTGCCGGCCCGTGGGCCCGCCTGGCCAGCAGGCTTCTGGCCTAGCAAGCCGACTGCGCCGGGCGCGGCTGTTCACCCCGGCGCGCGAATATCTCGACCCCTAGCGACCGGCGACGCCGGGGCCGGTGATGTGCTCCTGCAGCTCCCGTCCATCCTCCGTGGCGTTCAGGCGCGCGCTCTCCACGAACTGCTCGCGCTGCTCCGCCCGACGGCGGCGCTCCCGGCGGCTGCGCAGCCGCTCGACCCAGCCCTGCCAGGTGTGCGTGTGCCGCATCGTGGCGGCGTTGTAGTTGTGCCGCAGGATGCGGGAGCTGCGCCACTCGATGACGGTGGAGCTCAGCAGCATGACCACCGTGGCGGCCATCGGGTTCATCACACCCGCCACAGCCAGGGTGATCGCGATAGCGTTATACGCCCAGGCCAGCCACACATTCCAGTCCACGGTGTTGCGCACGTGGCGGACGAAGTTAATCAGGGTGGGGATCGCCATGACGTCGTCCCGAAGCAGGACCACGTCCGCGCTATCGGCCTCCGTCCGGCTCGGGGAGCCCATGAGGATGCCGACATCTGCCACCCGCAGTGCGCCGATCGAATCCTGATCGCCGACCATCGCCACCCGGTGCCCACGGGCATGCACGCCGCGCACGGCCTTGGCCTTCTTACCCGGCACCACGCCGGCCAGCACGGTAGACGCCCCGATGGAATCCGCCAGATGCCGGGCCACCGGGTACATGTCGCGGGACATCATCAGCGTCTCCACCCCCATCGATTCCAGCTCCTCGATCGCGAGGGCGGCGTCGTCCTTAAAAGCATCGGCGACGTTGATGACGCCGCGGTCCTTACCCTTCCAGGACACGACGACGGGGCTGCCACCGGACAGCGCCGCGGAGGCCAGGTGCGGGTCGCGCACCTCGCCCAGGTCCTTTGGTCGCCAGACCCGGGCGGTGACGCGACGGACGTTCTCGTCATCCGTCAGCTCCGGGGAGGCCGGCAGCTCGTGCCGGTCGCGGCGCACCACGTCCTTATAGTTCTTCCCCTTCGGCGGGACCGGGACGTCGATGGAGCCCACAAACGTGCCCTCGGCATTCACCTTTACCTCGCCGGTTTCCAGCCACACGGGGATGGTGTCGAAGCCGGAGTTCGCGTCGCGGGTCTCGCGGTCCGCGCGGACGATCGCCTTGGAGACCGCGTGCTCGGACTCCATCATCAGCGAGGCCGCGACGCGCAGCACCAGCTCCGGGTGCTCCCCGTGCGCGACCGTCAGGTTCACCACGTTCATCGGTGCCCGGGTGAGCGTGCCCAGCCGGTTGAAGATGATCGAGTCCACGCCGGAGAGCCGATGGATCGTCGCGCTATCGCGCAGCAACATGCCGTAATTCGCCGCCCGAGCCAGGCCCAGGCGCAGGGCCAGAGGCGCGGAGAGTGCCAGCGCCACCGGGCCCACCGCCGCGAGGACAGAAAGACTGGTCGCCACGGCCGCGTCTAGGGAGCCGTTGAAGATCAGCCACATGCAGAAGTTCACCACCGCGATGGCAAAAGCCCACGGCACCAGCAGGCCGGCCGAGCGGTTGGTGATCTGCGCCATCCGGTTCTCGTCCTGCGCGGCGTGGGTGAACCAGCGCCCCATCGCGGCCAGGCGGGTGTGCGAGCCAGTGGCGTAGGCGCGCACCTTGAGCGTCTGCCCGTGATTCGTCGCCCCGGCGTAAATCCGATCGCCGACCACGAGCTCCTTCTTGCGGTCCACTCCCCCGACCGGCCCCATGTCCACGACGCCGCGGCCGCTGATGACCTCGCCGTCCACCGGGCACGTCATTCCCGTTTCCAGCAGGACGTCGTCGCCGCGCCTGATCTCCGCGGTGGAGATGACCTTCTTCTCCGACTTGTTCTTCCGAATGACGGTGATCGGCTCGTTCTTCGGCGGTTGCAGCACCGCCAGCACGGCCCGGGTGCGGATCTGGTTCCGCCGGGAAAGGAGGCGACCGAAGAGCAGCAGGATCGTCACGCCGCACGCGACGTCGAAAAAGATCGCACCCTCGAAACTCGGATCCGACCAGGTGCGGGCCAGCCACACGGTGTTGGCCCGCCACGTCGGGTCGGAGGCGGAGGTCGTGATCAGGGAGAGCACGGAGAAGCCGTAGGCCAGCAGGATCGCTAGGCTGCTCGCCCCGTCGAGGGCGGACATGCTGCGGCGCACACCGGCGACCATCGCGCGGTGGAAGGGCCAGGCCGACCAGCCGACGACGACCGTGGACAGCGCCAGGCACACCCACTGCCACCAGTCGAACTGCAGGGAGGGGATCATCTGCATCGCCACGACAGGCAGGCCGAAGACGACCGCGATGATGAGCCGCCAGGCGGTCACCAGCTCGCGGGCGGTGTGCAGCACCTCACCGGCGCGGGCCTCCCCACGGCGGCGCGCCCCCGCACCCTCCTTGCGGCGCCGGGCGGCCATGATGGCACGCTCGCGGGCGGATTCGCGGCGGGACCGGATGCGCGGGTCCTGCTTCGTCAGTCGCGTGGCGCGGCGGCGCAGCGAGGAGGCGGTGAGATGCCCGCGGATCCCGGCGTCCTCGAGGTGGCGCTGCACCTCGTCGGGCCGCACGCTATCCAGCGCGGAGATCCACACCATGTTGGCGGAGTACACCACCACTGCCTCGACCCCGTCGATGGCGTTGAGCTCGTACTCCAGGGAGGTCGCCTGCGCCGCCGACTCCAGGTTTTCCAGGTGGAAGGCGTAGGACGAAAGTCCGTTGCCCGTGCTGAGCACGTTGCTGTGTTCTTCGGCGTCGTACTTTTCGACGTCCACGCCGGCCGCTTCGGCCGCGCTGCGGGCCTGCGCGATCGCCAGGTCGAGCTCCTGGATGTCGTCGCCCCGCCCGGGTTGGGGTGTGGAGAATTTTCCCGCCATCGGCTCAGCTTAGGCCTTATCTTCGCTATCAGCGTTCCCATCCTGGGACTTCCCCCAGGGGAGGCGACGCTTCTTTCCACTCTTGTGCTTATCGCGCTCGCGGCGGGCCTGCTCGTATTCCTCGGCATAGCGCTCGACCTCTTCGCGGCTCGGGATGCCGAACCATTCCGCGTTACCGGGGCGGGACATGAACCACATGCCCACGCCCGCGGTCACGCCGGCCAGGATGCTGAGCACGCCGAGAGCGAGGACGAAGCCCACCGCCATCGTCGGTGGCCCGGAAGACAGACTCATCAGCACCGCGGTGAGCATGAGGTAGACCGAGCCCACGTTGAGGAACATGCGGGAATACACCGCGCCGCGCCCGGCACGCAGCGTGAGCCACGCGCAGATCAGGGCCGCGATGATGAGCCAGGCGGTCGTGAGGGCATTCGTCCCCAGGACGAGGGTGTCGATGGAGACGTTCTCCGTCACCTCGTCGGGAACACCGGCCCCCTCCTCGATCGTCTTGGTGACGGTGCGGCGCAGGTCGCGGTCGTCGCTCAAGTTCGCGACGAACTGGACCAGGGCGTAGAGGATCTGCAGGCCACTGACCGCCAGCCAGGCGCGCACGCCCAGGCGGACGTTTTCCGGCGCACCCTTGAGGCTCGGTGCGAGGCCATCTGGGCGTCCCACCTTCGGGGGCTTCGGCAGTTCCGGTGGCGTGCCCGGGTCCGGGTTTCCCTGATTCTGGGAACCATTGCCCGACTGCCGCTGGTTGCCCTGCCCCTGGGGATTGTTCCAACCGGGAGCGACCGGGCCGCCGTCCTCCGGCTTGGGGTAGCCGGGGATGTGCCCACTATCGGGGCTGGCCTCCCATTGCTGGCCCTGCTGGCCGCGCGGTCGCGGCGGACGGGACTGCCCGGAAGGAGTGGGAGAAGAAGAGTTGCTCATAAATCGCAGATCAAGGGGTCGTGTGGAGAAAATACGTGCCGACAATCAAGGGATTGTCGGCACATCTTTCGGCTAGCCGCGCAGCATTTTCGCGACGGTCGTCGCCCAATAAGTCAGAATGATGTCTGCACCAGCGCGGCGAATCCCGATCAGGGATTCCATGATCGCCGGCTCCAGATCGATCCAACCGTTCTGGGCTGCTGCACTGATCATCGCATACTCACCGGACACCTGATAAGCGGCGACCGGAACCGGGGACATGTCCGCAACCTCCCGCAGCACGTCCAGGTACGGCATCGCAGGCTTGACCATCACCATGTCCGCGCCCTCATCGATGTCCATCTGGGTCTCAAGCAGGGATTCCCGGCGATTGCGGGGGTCCTGCTGATAGGTGCGGCGGTCGCCGGTCAGGCTGGAGCCAACGGCCTCGCGGAACGGGCCGTAGAAGGCAGAGGCATACTTCGCGGAGTAGGCCATGATGGAGACGTCCTCGTGGCCGGAGGCGTCCAGGGCCGCGCGGATGACCGCGACCTGGCCGTCCATCATTCCGGACGGGCTAACGATGTGGGCGCCAGCATCCGCCTGCGCGACCGCGAGGGCAGCGTACTGCTCCAGGGTGGCGTCATTGTCCACGATCTGCTGGCCAAAAGCATCCTCGCCCTGCACCCCGCAGTGGCCGTGATCGGTGAATTCATCGAGGCAGGTATCGGCCATGACGAGGATGTCGTTGCCGAATTCCTTACGGATCGCACGGAGGTTTTTGTTCAGGATCCCCTCCGGGTCCACGCCCACGGAGCCGGTGGCGTCCTTATCCTCGTCCAGCGGGACACCGAAGAGGTCGATGGAGCCCACGCCCGCCTCTGCGGCCTCTTCGACGGCACGCAACAGGGAGTCGGTGGTGTGCTGGTAGACCCCAGGCAGGGAGCTGATCGGCTTCGCCTCGCTAAGTCCGTCCGCGACGAACATCGGCAGGACGAGCTGGCTCGGGTTCAGGCTGGTCTCCGCCGTGAAATCGCGCATCACCGGATTGGTGCGCAGGCGGCGCGGGCGGCGGGGAATATTGAACTGCAGCTGGGAATTCTGTGCGGATTCAGACATAACACCGATGGTACGCCACGGGGCAGACACCACCGTGCGGACGAGCCCAGCTCCGGAGTGGGCTGCTCGCGCAACGCTCGGAGCTCTCCCCGGGGATGCCGAGGGTCAGCTATTCGGTGACCTCATCAGCCAGGCGCACGGCCCAGGTCACGGTCTCGTCGCCGTCCTCCGTGATCCACAAGGCCTCGACGGTGGCCCGCAGCCCCGCCGAACCTTCCACCTCAGCGAGCAGCTCCGCCGGCGGATGGATCATCGTTCCGAGCAGCGTGCGCCGCACCTCCGCCCCGGCCAGCGCCTCACCGGCCTCCGCGATGAGCAGCGGCTCGCGCGGCTCCTTGAAGTCCGGGGTGCCCACCTCGCCGCGGACGTACAGCCGAACCTCGCTGGGCACGTGCGGGCTGGCGATCACGAACGGGTCCGCCGCGTTCACCGCGGGCAGCTCGCCCCAGGCTGCCAGCCCGATCTGCTGCTTCTGCCCCTTGGGCCCGCCCCACGCACTCGTCGCGAGGATCGGGACGTCCTCCCCCTGAGCGAAACCCTCCGGGAGGCCATCGAACTCAGCGAGCGGGCGCACCGGGACGACGTTGCGGGTGTCCCGCGGCGGTGTACCACCAGCTGGGTTGGAACCGCCGTGCTTCTTCTTTGCTGCCATGGCCCCTACTTCACCACAACATGCCCCGTCGCGCCGCGTTCGGCGTCCACAAAGCGGTGATTGACGAAGGGGTACGTCCCCGCCTCCGGGAACTCCGCCTCCACGAATCCACCCTGCGCGGGCTGAAGGTCGAGCGCCTGCCCCGCACCGCTCGGCTGGTTGCGCACCGTGTAAGCACCCTCCTTGTACATCACCGGGAATTGCGTCCCCACGATATGGAAACTCTCCGCGATGTTCGGTCCGGCATTGAGCAACCAGAACCGTGCCCGCTGCCCTGGCTCCAGGCGCAACGGGGACTGGATGTACTGGTTCTCCAGCCCGTTGAACACCACCGCGCTCGGTTGGGCGGCCTGCAGGAGTTCCTCGTTCACCGGCTGCTCCGAGTCTGAGTCCAGACCGTAGACCTCCGACTGCACCAGCAGGAACTCCTTATCCACCGGATCCAAGTCCGGCGGATCGATGATCACTGCGCCGAACATGCCGGCCGCCACGTGCAAGCTCATCGGCATTGTCGCGCAGTGGTACATCCAAATCCCGGCGTTATCTGCAGTGAAACGGTAAATCAGCTGCTCCCCCGGGGCAATGTCCCGCATGGGTTCATCCGGGGAGACGATGCCCGCGTGGAAGTCGATGGAGTGGTTCATCGTGCCGGAGTTCTTCAGCACGATTTCGAAGGTATCCCCGACCTTGCCACGCAGGGTCGGCCCCATCGGTTTGCCGTTGAAGGTCCACCAACCGCGGGTGGCTCCGCTCTCGTGCGGGGCGCCTTGGACCTGCTGGACGTCGATGGTGATCCGGTGGGTGCGGTTCGCGCTCGTCGGTGCGAGTTCCGGGTCCCGCATCCACCTCGGGTCGAGCGGCGTATCGGGTACTTCCTCGCCGGCGTTGACGGAACCGGCACCATGAGCAGTGTGTCCCGACCGGATCCCTCCGCCGGCAGCCTGCGACGCATCGCCATCCCCGCTGGTGTGGACCATGAAGGTCATGCCCTGCATGCGGTGGCCCGCGATGGTGCACCACCCTTCCACGTCCGCGCTGATGACTCCGGCGTCCAGTACCCGGGTCTCGCCCGGAGAGACGCGCCCCGTTTCGGCCCCGGTTGCGAGCTTCAGGTCGTGGTCCTGCTTGTCATCGTTGGTGAGCACGAGTTCGAGTTTGTCGCCGGGTTCTACGGTGACACTGTCGGGGTGGAAGGCCATGCCCTTGGCGGACACCTCCACCCGCACCGTGTTGCCTGTGGGGGCAACCTGCGAATCGGTAGCAGTGTTCGTGGCACCACCGGATCCCCCAAGAGCTGCGCCACTGGCCAGCACCAGGGCAATCGTCGCGATGGCAGCGGCTACTTCGGCGACGCCACCGCGCCGCGTGCTGCCCACCGGGTTCTGGCGGGCCTCCGACACCCCAGCGGTCGCCTCGCCGGGCTGATCCGCCCGCTCGACCTCAGGGCGCTCGGCGGCTTTCTCTCGGCGCCCGCGTGCGAAGGCGGCCAGCTGCGCACCTTGGGCCTTAACAGCCCTGCGAATCAGTGGCACCACGAGCGCAAGTGGCAGAAGGGTCAGCACAGATACGGCGACCTTCAGCCAGCTACTGATCGGCAGCAGCCACACTGCCAAGCCCAGGTTCAGCAGCACCGTGCGGAAAGGTCCAGCCCAATCCAAAGCCTTCAGGCCCGCGTTGACGGCGGGGCGTGGGCCACCGATCGTGGTCGGCAGCAGATAGCTCATCACCCCCAACAGCAGCTGGGCCGCAAAGCCCACGGTCAACGCCAGTGTTGGCAGCGTGGCCTGGCTGGCCGGGGTGCCGATGGCGATCTGACCTGCGAGCCACAGCAAGCCACCGATGAGCCACAGCGGGGCAGCCACCATGGCCACGCCCGCAAACACCGGCGCATTCCCGCTGAAGATCCCGCGCAGCAGTGCTGGGGCATAGGTGGACAACAGGATCCCCCAGGCGGCCACATAAGCGACAAGCCCGCCAAGGACCACGAAACGCTGGTCAAGGAGCGCGCCGCCGCCGATACTGAGGACCCCAGTCCCCTGCAGGATGATCACGACCCACAGCCGCCGAGTCGCATGCCCCACCCCAGGGCGTCCGTCGCGTATCTTGCCGCTGCCCAGCGCGCTCTGCAGTTGCGGGGCGAGGAATGCCAGGCTGGCGGCCGCGGCAAAGCCTAAAAAGCCCAGCACGTTCACCGCGGTGTGCGCCAGCAGGAGGCGTTCTTGCCACGGTGAGGGCATACCCACTGCCAGGAGCGCGCCCGCGACCGCGCCGATCGGCAGGAACAGCGCCGCAAGAATATACGCACTGACGGGCACCAGTGGCAGGCTGTGCGCCATGCTGGCCCGGGCTTTGCGAGCCTGCTGCAGCAGGCTTAGCGCATGCGAGCACAAGCTCAAGCCCACGACCGCAGCACCACCAACCGTGATGCTGTGCGCGATCGTCAGCGCGGCGTCGAAAGAGCCTTCGGCACCCTTGCCGAGCTGACCGATCATCGTCAACGCAATGCCTGCGTTGAGCACCCAGATGCGCCTCAGCTGGCGAGGCCGGGCGGAATCCGGGCATCGCTGGTCGAGCAACTGCTCAGTGAAGCGTTGGGACCACACGACGATGGAGTTGGTCACCGCACCCAAGGTCAGCAGGTGGATGAGCACCCAGCGATATTCGGGCAGAGCGGGGTGCACCAACCCGGCGACCAGCAGGAGGCTCAGCCAGATGTTGACCGGACGGCCAGCTCGCCGGTGCCACGACTGCCGCCCATTACGCAACCCGGTACCGTCTTTCGCCATGTTCTCCAGCCTACTGAGAAGCACAAACCCGCCGGCATCACGTGCCGACGGGTGTCTTAGCTTCTCCCCTACTTCGCTGCGGTCTGCTCGCTCGTCTTCTTCCGACGGCGGCGGCGCTTCCGCGGTGGCGGCAGCTGCCCCTTCGCACGCAGGTCCGCCACGTGGGCGGCCAGCGCGTCCACCAGCTCCGGAACGCCAGCGACCTCCGGCATGACGTCCACCCGAAGCCCGTGCTCCCGGGCGGTCTGGGCCGCCATCGGGCCGATGCAGGCGATGATGGTCCGCGAGTGTGGCTTACCGGCGATACCCACCAGGTTTTTCACCGTCGAGGAGGAGGTGAAGCACACCGCGTCGAAGCCGCCGGACTTGATCATGTCGCGGATCTCCGGGGCCGGCGGGGCAGCGCGGACGGTGCGGTAGGCGACGACGTCGTCGACCTTCCACCCCAGCTTCAGCAGCCCCTCGACCAGCACCTCCGTCGCGATGTCCGCGCGCGGCAGCAGCACCCGGTCGACCAGGTCCAGATCCGGGTCGCGGGCCGGGAACACGTCCACGATGCCGGAGGCATTGCGGGCGTCGTCCTTGGGCAGCAGCTCCGGGGTGATACCCAGGGCCTGCACCGCGCTGGCGGTCTTCGGGCCCACTGCGGCCACGCGCACACCAGCCAGGGCGCGGGCGTCCAGGCCGAAGTCCTGGAGCTTCTCCCAGGTCGCCTTCACCGCGTTGACGGAGGTGAAGACCACCCAGTGGTAGTGGCCGTCCACGAGGTTCTTGATGGCGCGCTCCATCTGCGCCGGGGTGCGGGGCGGCTCAACGGAGATCGTCGGCACCTCCACGGGAATCGCGCCGTGACTCGCTAGCCGCGTGCTCATCGGCGCGGCCTGCGCCTTCGGACGCGGCACCAGCACGGTCCAGCCGTAGAGGGCACGGTTCTCCCACCAGGAGTACTTGCTGCGGTTACCTGCCTGGGAACCGATCGTGACCAGCAGCTGCTCCGGCAGCTCGCCTTCCTTCGCCGCGGGTCCGGAGGCCGCCGCAACAGACTTCAGGGTGTCCAGGGTGACGTCGTAGCTACGCTGCTTACGGGTCGTGCCATGCAGGGTGACGGTGGCCGCGGTCGAGCCCGGGATATTGCGTTCCTTCAGCTCGCTGGCGATGGTCGCCAGGTCCCCCGGCGCGGCGGTGAGGATCAGTGGCAGCCCCGCGGAGGCCAGCTGGTCCCAGTCCGCGCCACCGCGCACATCGGCCTCCGTGAAGTCGGAGCCCACGCCAATACCCGTGAACGCGGGCACCGCGACAGAGCCCGTCATGCCAGGGACGACCTGGAAGTCCACACCCAGGTTCGCGACCTCCTGCAGCTCCATCATCACGGCCTGGTTGGACAGCGGGTTGCCAGCCACCAGGCGGATGACGTCCTCGCCCTCGCGGGCCAGCGCGACCATCTCTTCGGCGATCTGGCTCGCGGTCAGCTGCTGGACCGGCTCGGCCTCCCCCTCTGCAACGGCCCCCTCCCCAACGAAGGGTGCGGCGAGACGGATTTCAGCCGCGGTCGGCGGTGCGGGACGGGGCGGCTTCCGGCGGGCGCCCGCCTCCTTCGCCGCGGCGACCTTGGCCTGCCACTCGGCCTCGGCAGCATCGATCTTGTGCTGTGGGACGGGCACCTGGGCACCCACCAGGGCACGCACGCCTTCCAGGACCTCGGGGTCCACCCACGCGTGGGCGGTGCTCTCCAGGGCCTTCTGGGCGCGAACGGTCAGCAATTCCGGATTTCCGGGGCCGGCACCAACGAACAGGACGCGGCCTGTCCCCTGCGGGGTAAGTCCGGAGGTAGTCATACTGATCTTTTCCATGTCATTTCGGGGCAGTTCCGAAGGGGAACGCTCTTTCGGGTGGCGGGGTGAGGCAGCTCGCAGCACCCCACCCTGGGGTTCCGCGAGCCCACTGTTAGCTCTCGCGGGCCTCCGCCACGAGTTCTGCGGCTCCGGCGTCCAGCAGGATCCGGCCGATCTGGGCGCCGACGCCGGCGGCAGCCGCACGCCAGTCGCCCGCCAGGTCGATGTCCACGGTGCGGGTCTCCAGCAGCTTGCGGGAGCCGTCAATGGCAAACACACCACCGGTCACGGTCAGCTGGTTCTGCTGCTCGTTGAGGGTCGCGTGTGCGGCCACCGGGGCGGAGCAGCCCGCCTCCATGGTGGAGAGCACGGTGCGCTCGCCGACCACGCAGGCATAGCTCGGGATGTGGTTCTGCGCAGCCACGGAGTTCCAAGCCTCCTCGTCATCCGCGCGGACCTCCACGCACAGCGCGCCCTGCGCCGGGGCGGGCAGGATGAGCTCCGGGTCGATGGACTCGGCGGCCTTGTCCAGCCAGCCGACGCGCTCCAGCCCGGCGCGGGCGAGGATCACGGCGTCCAGGTCGTCGCCGACCCGGCCCATGCGGGTGCCGATGTTCCCGCGCAGCGGCAGGATCTCCAGATCCGGGCGCAGGGCGCGCAGCTGAGAGACACGACGTGGCGCGGAGGTGCCGACCTTCGCGCCCTCCGGCAGCTCCATCAGCTTCTTGTTATCCACGCTGATCAGAACCTCGCGGGAGTCCACGCGCTCCGGAACCACCGCACGGAAGCGGGCGTCCGGGGCGGTCGGCAGGTCCTTGAAGGAGTGCACCGCCACGTCGCATTCGCGCTCGTCCAATGCGGTGCGCAACGTCTCGGTGAACACACCCACGCCGACCTTCGCGACCGGGATCTGGGAGGCCTGGGAGGCATCCCCCGGGGTGTGGACGATATGCAGCTCGGCCTCGTAGCCGGCGTCGGCCATGCCCTGGCGGACATGGCCTGCCTGCGTGGTAGCCAGCGTGGAGCCACGCGTACCGACGAGCAAACGGCGGTTATCTGTCATCGTCTTTCCCTCCTGGGGTCGAGGCCTGAGTCAGGTCCTGGTAGGTCGAGCGGTACACGGCCCGCGCGGCGGATACTCGATTTTCTTGCGGTTTTTGCTGCTTCCGCTGCCCACTGCCCGCGTTCGCGCCCTTCACCGCGCTGACCTGTTGGGTCATGCCGGTTGGAAGGTTGAACAGGGCAGCCAGGGCATCGGGGTAGCTGACGGACTGGCCCGCCGCGGAGAGCTTCTTGGCTTGCACCGTCGGGGTGTGCAGCAGCTTTTCCACGAGGCGGCGCATCGAGCGGTTCACAGCCTCGCGGTCCTCGTCGGACATCCCCGGCGTCTGCCGCTGCAGCGCGAGCATCTCGTTGCTGAGCGCGTCCATCGCCTGCTGGCGCAGGGCCTTGACGGTGGGGACGACGGCCTGGGCGCGCTGCTGCTCCAGGAAACCCTCGAGCTCCTCGGCGACGATGCCGCGGGCGGCGTCCTCGTCCTCGAGGGTGTCCTCGGTCATCCCGGTGAGTTCTTCGATGTTGAGCAGCGCGACCCCCGGCACGTCGGCCGTGGCCTGCTCGATGTCGCGGGGCATGGACAGGTCGATCAGCACCTGCTGGCGACCCTCCCGGACCTGCTGCGCAGCCTTGATGTCCGCCGCGCTGACGACGGTTCCCACCGCACCCGTCGCGGAAACGACGATGTCCGCCCCCGTCAGCGCCGCGGGCAGTTCGTCCAGGCCGATGCCGCGGGCCGGCACGCCTGCCTCCACCGCGTGGGAGGCCAGCTGCTCGGCGCGCTCGACGGTGCGGTTAGCGACGGTGACGTGCTCGATGCCGAGACGGCCAAGGTGGGTGGACGCGAGGGAGGACATCGCGCCGGCCCCGATGACGACGGCGCGGCGTCCGCTCAACGCGTCACTGCTGGCCTCCGGGATCCCAAGCACGGTGAGGGCCCGGTCGAGGGCAAAGCTGACCATCGAAGAGCCGGCGGAATCGATCTCCGTCTCGCTGTGGACGCGCTTGCCCGTGCGCAGGGCTCGCTGGGTGAGGTCGTGGAGGGTGCGCCCGACGGTACCGGCCTCCTTCGACTCCTCGTAGGCGCCGCGGAGCTGGCCGATGATCTGCTGCTCCCCCAGCACCATGGAGTCCAGGCCGGAGGCAACGTTGAGCATGTGCTCCACCGCGGCGTCCGAATAATGAACATAGAGGTGCGGCTCCAGCTCGCTGTCGGCGAGCCCGGAGTAGGTGGCGATGGTGTCCACGATGTGGTCGAGGCCGGGGTGGAAGGCGTTGGCGACGGTGTAAAACTCCATCCGGTTGCAGGTGGACAGCACCAGCGCCTCGGAGAGGGAGTCGTGATCCAGCAGGGCATTTTCCAGCTTGGGAAGGTCGCTATCGACCGTGGAGACCTGCTCGAGGAGGGACACCGGGGCGGAGCGGAAGGAAAGCCCGACGAGCAGCACGGCGGCGGAACCGGTTTGGACGTGCCCAGCCATCGGTCTTGCGTGCCTCCTCGCGAACCGGGAGTCGGACCCGGGTCTTGGGGCCGCCGACGGTGGGCCGAATGCTCCCCCGTGGTGGGGTGATGCACCGCAGCCGACGAGGTCGGTAGCCAGATGCTGCTGATGGGCGCAGCTCCCCTGCCGACGCTTGCCATCGGCTCTTTAACAGCTACCTACGGTATCCCTTAACCGACCCCAATGACAAAACAGGCATAGCCGACTGTTATAGGGACGGGACGTTGGGCACAGCGCGCAGCCCAACTGTGATGTTCCGTGGTGCCCCGCGTTGCCGTTTTAGCCCTCAAGCGCAGCCGCGAGCTCTTCGTTGTCGACTTCCCAGCAGGCGAATTCCTCATCGTCGATGAGGACGACGGGCACGCGGTCACCGAATTCCATTTTCAGCTCCGGGTCCTCGTCGACGTCGACCCGCTCCAGCGTGGCGTTTTTCGCCGCGACGACCGGGCGGATCTGTTCCCAGACCCGGGCGCAGGAGCCGCAGGTTGCGCGGGTCAGGAGGGTCACGATTTTCTTCTCATCACCAGTCACGGATTCAACGGTACCTTGGTAGCCGTGGGCGAGATTAAGTCAACAGCTTTCCGTGTCAGCCAACCCATCCAAATCATTCAACCGACCCAACCTAGCCAACCGAGCCAACACAGCTTTTCCCCCGTCACCCCAACACAATTAGAAAGCGGCCGAGCCTCCGTCCATGGGGCATGGTTGGCCGCGGGCGGCACACTGAGGTTGTCCCCGCCCAAAGCGGATGTTCCGCAAAACCCCAGCACCGCGGCATTCTTCGATCTGGACAACACGATCATCAAGGGGGCGTCCTCCCTCTGGCTGGCGCTGGGGCTGGCCTCCCGGCGCTTCTTCACCGTGGGGGATATCGCGGGCTTCGCCTGGAAGCAGGCGAAGTTCATCCTCTCCGGCACCGAGAGCCAGCCGGATATCGCCTCCGGCAAGCAGCGGGCGCTCGAGATCGTGCGTGGCCGCAGCGAGGCCGAGGTCGTGGCGCTCACGGAGGAGATCTGGGAGAGCACGATTGCCCAGCGGATCTTCCCGGGTGCCCGGGAGCTCGCCGAGGAGCACCTGGAGGCCGGCCACAGTGTGTGGCTGGTTACCGCGGCACCGGTGCAGCTCGCACAGGTCATAGCCCGGGCCCTGGGCTTCACCGGGGCGTTGGGAACGGTGGCGGAAGTCTCCGATGGGAGGTTCACAGGCCGGCTGGTGGGAGATATCCTGCACGGCCCCGAGAAGCGGGATGCCGTGGCTGCCCTCGCGGAGCAGCAGGGCTACGATCTTTCGTGCTGCGTGGCGTACTCGGATTCCTTTAACGACATGCCGCTGCTTTCCCTGGTCGGCCGGGCCGTCGCGGTCAACGCTGATCCCCGCCTGGCGGAGGCAGCCCGGGAGCGGGGCTGGCCGACGGTGGAGTACCGAAAGCACGATCCGAAGCGCACGCTGCTGGCGGCCGAAGCCAGCGCGACGGCGGCGGGCATGCTGGCAGCCGGGGCGGTGGGGTGGTTTCTCCTCCCCGCCCTCACCGGCGCACTCTCCCGGCGCTAGGTCTCCAGTGCCCGCCGCCCCGCTGGATTCCTTCAGCGCGGGCATTCCAGCTTCCAGTGTTTAAACAGCACGAAGCCCCAGCGGGGCCGGTTGGCTCCCACTGGGGCTCGTGCGGCGGCATCGCAGCCGTCTCGTCGCGAGAATTGTCTCGCGAGCCGCGAATCGGGCGCGTGGCCCGGTACGGCTTACTTGCCCAGCTTGCGACGCTGCACGCGGGTGCGCTTCAGCATCTTGCGGTGCTTCTTCTTGGACATGCGCTTGCGGCGCTTCTTAATCACAGAACCCATCGTGGGCACCTCACTTCAAATTGTTGAAAACTCGTATGCCGCGCCATCGCGACGGTTCCGCAGCCCCGGTAGGCGGCTGCCGCCCGGAAGTCAGCGAACAAGGCGAGCCCTACGCTTCAGCGCTTCATCGCCGGGGCGACCCGGGAGCTCACATAGGACACGAATTATTAAATTCTACCGCTCCAGTGGCTGAGCGCACAAAAATCGGCCCATAAGGGCCGGTTTCTATGCCGCGGTGGCAGCGCTAAACCCCGACTGCTATGGCGCTGAAGCCACGGTCGGGGAGGGTTTCTAACCAGTCTGCCCCTCGGAGGCGTCGTAGACGGACGCACCGAGATACTCGCTCACTGCCTGCTCGTGGACGCGGAAGGAGCGACCCACACGCACCGCTGGCAGGTCGCCAGCGTGCACCAGGCGATACACGGTCATCTTCGACACGCGCATCAGCTCTGCGACCTCAGCGACGGTCAGAAAGGTTCCTTTGTCATTTCCACCCATTGGGTTAGCCATAAAAGTCTTATCTCTTTCTTCACACGGCCCCGCGCTGCAGACTTCCCCTTCTGCAGGACGTCACGCGGCCACGCTTTCCTCACTACTATAACGTGAACCAAGTGACGCTTGCGCATTCAGGGACGATTATGTCGAAAGTGCTATTTGTTTCTTTTTGTGACTTGGGTTGACCAGTGCAAACAGTTCAACACCCACCACCCCCACCTCAAGTTTCACTTGAGACTCTCCCCGCCCCGGGAGTCTTGAAATTACAAAAATCGGGCCCGCCGCGCATTGCGGCAGGCCCCACGATGCGACCCCTCACGCACCGCTCTTAACCCCCTTACGCGCTATCACTTCACACCCCCACGATGCGCTGCCTCCCCCACGACACCCCGTGCTCCCCTAGTCCCCCTTCGGTGGGGCGCCGAGCTCCACGGAGCGGTCCCGGCACGCCTCCATCGCGCGGAAGAAGGCACGGCGCAGCCCCTCCTCCTCCAGGGTGCGGGTCGCCATGGAGGTCGTCCCGCCCGGGCTGGAGACCTTCGCCCGCAGCTCCACCGGGCCGTCACCACCCTCGGCAAGGCCGTTGGCCATCATCTGGGCTGCACCCTCTGCGGTACCGATCGCGAGCTTTTCGGCCAGCGCCCGTGGCAGACCCAGGTTCACGCCTGCGTCCACCATCGCCTCGGCGACGAGGAAGAAGTATGCCGGGCCGGACCCGGAGACCGCCGTGACCGCGTCGATGTCCTTCTCCTTGACGATCACCGCGGTGCCCACCTTGGCCAGCAGTTCGCGCACCGTCTCCAGCTGCTCCTCCGTCGCGAAGCGGCCACCCGCGATCGCGCTGGTCCCCTTGCCGACCAGCATCGGGGTATTCGGCATCACGCGCACCACCGGGGTGCCCGCAGGCAGCACATTCTCCATCGCACCGATGGTCACGCCAGCGGCGACGGAGACCGCGACCGTCGTGGCGTCGTTATCGTCCAGCTGTTCCGCGACCTCGTCGAAAACGGAGAGCGTGCCGTCGGGCTTCACGCAGTTGAACAGGACGTCCGCTTCCACCGCGGCGGTGACCGAGTCCTCCGCGGTCAGCACCCCGTAGCGGTCCGCCAGCTCGGTGAGCCGGTCTTCGCTGCGGTTCGCGACGATGATGGTCTTCGGGTCAATTCCGTCTGCGACGAGCCCGGCGATCAATGCTTCGCCGATGTTCCCGCCGCCGATGATTGCGATTCGAGTCATGCCCTCCAGGGTGCCAGCCCGGCGCGTCGATTGCAGCGCTTGCGTGCAGCTCCCCCGTTTTCGGTGGTCTCGCATCCAGTTGTGAGGACGTCGCCCTCCGGCGCCACAGCACCCCGCCCGAACGTGGCTGGTGCGGCAAAAAGAAAAGCGCGCCTCGCGGCGCGCAGAAACTTAGATGCTCATGATCAGCCGTGGGCCGATGGTGAGTACCAAGCCCACCACGAAGGTGAGAATCATGATGAGTTTGTCGCGGTGGCGCAGCAGTGCGTGCACCACGCCGACCATCACGAGGGTCACCGCGAGGGCGAGCACCAGCACCAGCACCGCTGGCAGGGAGCCCCACAGGAGCTTGAATCCGAGGAACACGCCAATGCCGACCAGGATGGCCGCGATGGCCTGGCCGATGAGGGCTGGCCAGGAGATGGTGTCATCCTCGTACTCGATGACCTCGTCTTCGCCGAGGGTGCGCTGCAGCTCTTCGAGCTCCTCAGGGCTGTGGAACTCCTCCGGAGCGGGCTGCTCCCCCTTGCGCTCCGCATCGGAGCCCCGCGTCGCGGCGGCAGTGCCGGCAGCACCGGCGGTGGCAGCAGCCGCCGCGGCCCCGGCGCCAGAGCCCTTCTGGTCAGCGTCCTTGCGATCAGGGCTCTTGGCCGGCGCCTTCGTAGCCGAAGCGCTCTTCGCCGCAGGCTTCTGTGCGGCCTCGGCGCCCTCAGCCTGGTCCGCGGTGACCTTCGTGATCAGGGCCGTCTGCTCGGTGGACGGCTCGGTGTTCTTCTTCGCCGGCGCGGCCTTATCGGTAACAGCCGGGATCTCGGAGGTCTGTTCCTCCGGACGCTGTGCCGGAACCTCGCGGCGGTCGACAATCGCGGAGCTAGCGGCAGCCGCGTTCTTGGGCTCAGGCTTCTTCTGCTCAGCCTTCTGGGCCGCAGCCTTCTTGGCCGCAGCCTCTTCTTCGGCCTTCTTCGCCGCGGCCTTTTCCTCTGCGGCTTTCTTGGCAGCAGCTTCCTTGGCCTTCTTCGCCTTCTCGGCTTCTGCCTGCTTAACCTTTTCAGCCTCGGCCTTCTTGGCCTTCTCCTCAGCCGCCTTCTCCGCCGCAGCCTTCTCCTCGGCGGCCTTCTTTGCGGCAGCCTCCTTGGCCTGCTTGGCCTCGGCCTGCTTCGCCTTTTCGGCTTCAGCCTTCTTATCTTCAGCCTGCTCGGCAGCCTGAGCCTGCTTGGCCTGCTCAGGCTTCGCCGTCTTTTCAGCCTTATCGGCCTGCTTTACCCCGGCCTCAGCCCGATCGACCGTGGGCTGCTCACGCTTGTCAGCGCCCGGTGCGGGCGCGGTGGAAGCTTCGCTCTCGGCGTCCTCGACGACCGGGATCGCGCCGGTCAGCTCGGCAACGGAAATGCCACCCTCGTCGAGGCTGCGGCGGCGCCGGCGGCGGCCGCTATCAGAAGATGTGCGACCGCTGCGGGCGAGCAGTTCCGCGACCGTAAGCTTCTCACTCATCGAATGTTCCCATCAATGTCCACGTGAACATACAAATAACTGTTTCGCATAGTATACGAAGCGCCATTTTTGGTTTTGTTCATTCCACACCCTAATGGCGCTAGGAAACTAAGAAAAATCTTCGAAAGCCACGTCCGTGTGGTGGAAGATCATTCCCTCACGCAACGCCCACGGGCAGATATCCAAGGAATCCAGGTCCAGTTTGCGCATCGCCGCCTCCGCGACCAGCGCGCCAGCCACCACCTGGTGGGACCGTTCCTGGCTGACGCCCTCCAGCTCTGCGCGGTCCGCCGCCGTCATGCGGGAGATGAAAGCGATGAGCTGCCGCAGGCCAGGCTGGGTCAGGGTGCGCTTCACGCGTGGCCCCGCAGAGCTCGGTGCCGCACCAGTCAGGCGGGCAAGCATGCGGAAAGTCTTAGAGGTCCCCACCGCCACGTCGATGGGGCCGGCATCCTGGAATTCCTTGATATTGGCGTCCAGCTGCTCCTCGATGAACTCCCGCAGGTTCTTCACGGACTTCCGGGACGGCGGATCACTGTCGAACCATTCCCGAGTCAACCGGCCCGCACCCAGATCCAGGCTCAGCGCCACGTCCGGGCTCTCCGTAGTTCCCACGGACATCTCCAGGGAACCGCCACCAATGTCGAGGTCGCAGATCCGGCCAGCCGACCAGCCGTACCAGCGACGCACCGCGAGGAAGGTCAACCGGGCCTCTTCCTCGCCGGTGAGGATTTGCAGCCGCACGCCGGTGGCGTCCTCGACGGCGTCCAGCACCTTCTCGGAATTATTCGCGGAACGGATCGCCGACGTCGCAAACGGCAGCAGCTCCTCGCAGCGGAACTGTTCCGCCATCTCCGAAGCCAGCCCCACGCCGCGCGTGAGCTTATCGATCCCCTTCGAGTTGATGTTTCCCTTCTTCGAGAGGTACTCCACCAACCGCATGGGGGTTTTCCAATTACTCATGGGAGTTGGCGGGCCACCGTATTGGGCATCCACAACCACGAGGTGAACCGTATTACTGCCAACGTCCAAGACACCTAATCTCACGTTTTCAGCCTATCGGGTCTACGGTGGATTGCGTGAGAAATAGCGAGCCAAATTCCCCCCACCCCATCGCATCCGGCTATCCGGACGGCACCCCAGCTGACCTTTCGGTACGCCGGGGCGTCGAATTGCCCGGCGATTACCCCCGCGAATGGCTGGAATTCATCAACCCGGCCGACTCCGAGCACATCATCCAGATCGACCTGACCTGGCTGATGTCCACCTACCGCTGCCGTTTCGGTACGGACGCCTGCCACGGCATCGACGTCGCCGCCGACCCGGGCGTGGCCTGCTGCGTCCACGGTGCTTTTCTTACCGACGACGACGACCGCGCCAACCTCAACCGTGTGGTCCAGGAGCTCAGCCCCGAACAGTGGCAGCTCTACACGCCGGGCGAAACCCCGGGAGAGAAGGAGCAGGCTGACGGGGAGCTCGAGCCGTGGCTCGAGTGGGACGAGCTGGAAAACGACGAGGGCGAGATGGAGCCCGCGCTGAAGACCAAGACTGTCGACGGCGCTTGCATCTTCGCCAACCGCGCGGGCTTTGACGGCGGCATCGGCTGCGCGCTGCACATCTGGGCCACCGAGAACGGCGAGTCCATCGTGGAGTCCAAGCCGGAGGTCTGCTGGCAGGTGCCGCTGCGCCGCCTGGAGGACTGGGAGACCCGCCCCGATGGCCAGGAGATGCTGCGCACCACGATCACGGAGTACAACCGCCGCGCCTGGGGCGACGGCGGGGCGGACTTCGACTGGTGGTGCACCACGGACCCGAACTGCCACGCAGGCAGCGCCGAGGGCCAGGGCGGGTCGGCCGATGCCATGTGGCGCACCCACAAAGACGAGCTGGTGGAGCTCATCGGCGAGGAGTCCTACGAGGTGCTGGCGGAACACTGCGAGGCCCTGGAGGCACGCGCCGCGGCCACCGGAGAGCAGAACGAGGCGGGGGCTCCGCTGGCACCCAGCGGCTTCCCGCTGCTCACGATCCACCCGGCGACCCGGGCGGCCCGCGAGCGCAAGCTCTAGTTCGCCCGCCCAGTCGCGCTTGAGTGGGCTGCGGCAGCGCGAACAGGATGTCAGCGCGCCCCACTCGACGCACGAACGCCCCAGGAAGTTTTTCCTGGGGCGTTTCGCTTAGGTGATGAGCCTTACGTGGTGAGCTCGGTGGAGGGTATTACTTCTTGCCCTCGGCGGCCACCGCGGCCGCACCGGCTGCCGCTGCCTCCGGGTCGAGGTACTCGCCACCCTTGACCTTGACCGCACCGTTGCTGTCGAACTTGTAGACCAGCGGCATACCGGTCGGCAGGTTCAGCTGGGCGATGTCCTCATCAGAGATCTCGTCGAGGTGCTTGACCAGCGCGCGCAGGGAGTTGCCGTGCGCGACGACGAGGACGGTCTCCCCCGCCTTCAGGCGTGGCTCGATCTCAGCCTCGTAGTACGGGACGAGGCGCTTGACGACATCCTGCAGGCACTCGGTGCGCGGAACCTCCGGCAGATCGGCGTAGCGCACGTCCTTGGTCTGCGCGTACTCGCTGTCCACGTCGATCTGCGGCGGCGGGGTGTCGTAGCTGCGGCGCCAGGACATGAACTGCTCTTCGCCGTACTTATCGCGGGTCTCGGCCTTGTTCAGGCCCTGCAGCGCACCGTAGTGGCGCTCGTTGAGGCGCCAGTCGCGCTGCACTGGGATCCAGTGGCGGTCTGCCTCGTTCAGCGCGATGTTCGCGGTCATGATCGCACGGCGCAGCAGGGAGGTGAACAGGACGGTCGGCTCGACAGCGGCGTCCTTAATCAGCTGGCCGGCCCGCTTGGCCTCGGCCTTGCCCTGGTCGGTGAGGCTGACGTCCACCCAGCCGGTGAACTGGTTCGTTGCGTTCCATTCGCTCTGCCCGTGGCGGAGGAGGATCAGTGTTCCTTCAGTGTTGCTCATACCTCCATTTTGCCATGAAACGTTGTGGCCCAGGCGGCAGGTGGCCCCGTTCGCGGGGCACACTCCCGCGCTGTCCGGGCGCGGCCCGCTACTCCGTGTCCTGGCCAGTGGCCTCCTTGCTTGTCTTCTCCTCAGCCTCTGCCGGTGCGGCGGCCTGCTCGGCCACCACCTCGCGCGGGGACTTGCCGGGCATGGGAGCCAGCTGGTCGACCTCTTCGTCGGTGGGACGCAGGCGCTGGAAGGCCCCCAGGTTGAAGGTCGGCTCGCCGCGAGAAAGCCGCCAGGCCCACTCGTGGCGGATGGAGGATTCGAAACCGCGTTCCAGGATGCGGTTGAAGTCCCCGTCCGCGCGCTCCAGCACCTGCCCCAGGATCCGCTGGATGTCCTCGGCAGTGGTGGATTCGCCGAACTGCCCAACCAGGTAGATGTCGTTATTGCCATCGAGGGTGTAATGCACCCCGTAGGTCCGGCGGTTGGCCTGCAGCAGCAGCCGGTAGACCTCCTCCTGGGCCTCCTCCACCGCGCGGCACACAAAGGCCTCGACCCGGAACATGCCCTCCTGCGGGATGAAGAGGCAGTTGGTCTTGAGCCTGCGTTCCCCCGGGAGGACGACAACCAGGTTGCCGCCGGATTCGACGTAGTCGACGTCGGCTTCGTCTAAGAGCGCAGAGATCTTTTCGAGGTTCATGCCCCCAACCTACCCCCGCAGCCGGGCCGCGGAAGGCCCGAGCATTAATTCGCGCTGCCCGCAGGGTGACGCTCCGCGGGACCTTCCTCCGGCATCGTCGGGAGGCTTCGGTAGAGCTCCACCAGCTGTTTGGCCGTATTCTCCCAGCTATAGCGGGCGGCGTGCTGGGGCGCGTACTCCGCCATCGCGATGCGCTGGTCGTCGTCGGAAAGCAGCTGGCCCAGCGCATCGGCCCAGGCTTGCGGATCCTGGCCGTCGACTAGCAGGCCAGACTTCCCCTCCGCGACCGCGGCCTGCAGCCCGCCGACTCGGGTGGCGACCACGGGCGTGCCGGTGGCCTGCGCCTCCAGGGCGACCAGGCCGAAAGACTCATTCGCGCTCGGCATCGCCACCACGTCCGCGGCCTGGTAGATCGAGACAAGCTCCTCGGGTGGGCGGGGCTGCAGGAAGCGCACCGCCCGCGAGATCCCCAGCTCCTCGGCGAGTTCCTCCAGGCACTTCGGTCGCTCCAGCCCGGAGCCGCTCGGCCCGCCGCAGATCAGCACGCGGATCGGCATGTCCGGGTAGCGCTCGATGAGGGTCGCGGTGGCCTGCAGCAGCACGTGCGGCCCCTTGAGGCGTTGGAGGCGCCCCACGAAGCCGATGACCTTCGCAGACAGCGGGATTCCTAGCGCGCGACGGGCGTTCTCGGTGGCGCGTTCGGTGCCGGGGGTGAACTTCTCGATATCGGCGCCGGGGGTGACCACCGCGATGCGGGCCTTATGGGAGTCGTAACCCTGCTCGACGTCCGCAACTTCGGCCTCGGTGTTGACGATGAGGACGTCGGCGTTGTCCACGATCTGCTGCTCGCAGATGCGGCGGGACTCCGGCTCCCGGTTATCACCCTCGGAGAGGTAGTTATTCTTCACCGCGGCCAGCGTGTGCGGGGTGTGCACCCAGCGGATATTCCACAGGTCCCGCAGCAGCCACGCGACCTGGCCGGAGAGCCAGTAGTGGGAGTGGATGAGGTCATAACTCAGCCCATTCTCCCGGGCGAAGGCGAGCACGGAGCCGGTGAACGCGGCCAGCTGAGTCGGCAGCTCCTCCTTGCTCAGGCCCTCGTAGGGCCCGGCCACGCAGTTGATCACCCGCACGCCGTCACCGAGCTCCACGACCTCCCCCTGCAGCGGCCGGGTGGCGCGGGTGAAGATGTCCACACTCAAGCCCTGTTTGGCCAGCTGTTCGGCGGTGTTGCGGATGTAGACGTTCATTCCGCCGGCGTCGCCGGTTCCCGCCTGTTCCAGCGGGGAGGTGTGCATAGAGATCATCGCGATGCGCATGCTTTCCGATCCTACGTTCCCCCACTGGTTCCAGCCCCGTTGAGGACGCCTCCCCCGCCGGCGTTAATATTTCTCGCGAGTTATTTGTTTTCACACACAAATGTCACGGAAGCAGCTAGCGTTGGTGAGACCCGCATCACATTCCTTGTTTCGGATTCCCAAGGAGGCCATAGACATGACCGAAACCCTCGCCCCCAACTCTTCCGCGGTGAACGAGGAAGGCAAGAAGCCTGAAGGCCGCGCGTGGCGGGAGAAGCCGTACCTGAAGTACTACAACTCCTGGACTCCTGCGGAGATCGAACTCAGCGGCGACACCCTGGTGGACATGTTCATCAAGGCCAGCAACGAGCACGGCAAGGACGTGATGCTCGACTTCTTCGGCGGCACAACGACCTACGCTCAGGCTCACGTGCAGGTCCGTAAGGTCGCCGCTGGCCTGAAGGCGCTCGGCGTCCGCCGTGGCGACCGCGTCGCGATCTGCCTACCGAACTGCCCGCAGCACCTGATCTCCATCTTCGCGGTGCTGTACCTGGGGGCGACGGTGGTGGAGCACAACCCGCTGTACACCGCCCGCGAGCTGCAGGGCCCGTTCATCGACCACGGCGCGAAGGTCATCATCGCCTGGGACAAGATCGCCCCGCTGTGCGAGGAGCTGGTCAACCGCACGCAGCTGCAGACCGTCGTCACCGTCAACATGATCGAGGCGATGCCGAAGATCAAGCAGTTCGCACTGAAGCTGCCGGTCTCCTCGCTGAAGGAGAAGCGGGAGCAGCTGCACTCCCCGGCACCGGGCACGGTGCCTTTCCAGAAGCTGGTCGACGGCACCATCGGCGGCGATGGCGCGTACCTGAGCCCAGTGCCGGAGCGCAGCCTGGAGGACGAGGCCTTCATCCTCTTCACTTCCGGCACCACCGGTAAGCCGAAGGGTGCGATGCTGACGCACCGCAACATCATGGCGAACGTGGCCCAGGGTCTGGCCTGGGTTGGCGAACTCGGCGAGGGCGAGCAGGAGATCTACCTGGCAGCGCTGCCGATGTTCCACATCTTCGGCCTGACCCTGACCGCGGCGCTGGGCGTGGCGACTGGCGGCAAGCTCTGCCTGCTGCCGAAGCCGGAGATCCCGCTGATCGTAGACCAGATGAAGAAGCAGGTGCCGACGTATATGCCGGGCGTGCCGACGCTGTACGACAAGATCCTGGAGGCTGCGGAGGAGCACAACCTGGACATCAACGGCGTGAAGAACGCCCTGTCCGGCGCGGCGCCGCTGCCGGTGTCCATCTCCCACCAGTGGCAGGGTCGCACGGGCGGCTCCATCATCGAGGGCTACGGACTGACCGAGACCGCCCCGATCGTTACCGCGAACCCGATTTCGGAGAACGCGCGCGCAGGCTACATCGGCATCCCATTCCCGAGCACCGAGATCCGCGTGGCCGACCCGGAGGATCTCTCCCGAACCATGCCGGACGGCGAGGAGGGCGAGCTGCTGGTCCGCGGCCCGCAGGTGTTCAGTGGCTACATCAACGTCCCGGAGGACGAGCAGCCGTTCTTCGAAGACTGGTTCAAGACCGGCGACATGGCCGTCATGGAGGAGGATGGCTTCCTGCGGATCGTTTCCCGCATCAAGGAGATGATCATCACCGGCGGTTTCAACGTCTACCCGGCGGAGGTCGAGGAGGTCCTGGCGGACCACCCGATGATCGCGAAGGCCGGCGTGGTGGGCCTGGCTAAGGAGGACGGCTCCGACGAGGTCGTCGCCGCTGTGGTGCTCGACGAGCACGTCAAGAAGGAGGACTTCGACGAGGAGAAGGTCAAGGAGTGGGCACGCCACGAGATGACCCGCTACAAGGTGCCGCGTCGCTTCTTCGTCGTCGACGAGCTGCCGGCGGACCTGATTGGTAAGATCCGCCGCCGTGAGATCAAGGACTTGGTCGAAAAGATCGTCGCCGAGGAGGGCTAAGCCGCCACCTGGGGTGCCGGGTTCGGCACCTTAGGCAGACTGGCCCGCCCCGGCACTCGCCCGGCGACATCAACCACGCACAACGCCCTAGGCTGAGACCGACCCCGTTATGGGGTCGCAGAGCTCGCGCCTAGGGCGTTGTTCTGTGTGACCCCCTAGCCTTCTTCGCGCCTAGTCCGTTGCGCGGTTGACCGGCGGCAGCTCCGCCCCGATCCACACGGGCTCTGGCACCAGCTCCACGCCGAAGGCCTCGAAGACCCCGTCGCGCACCGCGGTGGCCAGCGCCACCAGGTCCTCGCTACTCGCCCCACCCCGGTTGGTCAGCGCCAGAGTGTGCTTGGTGGACAGCCCGGCGCGCTCCCGGCCCGGCACCTGCCAGCCCTTGTGAAAGCCCGCCCGCTCGATGAGCCAGGCCGCGGAGAACTTGAACTCCGGATTCTCCGGCGTGCCGACGGAGAACAGCGGCATGGCCTCGGCCTCCGACTCACCCACGCGCTCGCGCACGGCGGCGACCACCGCATCCCGCGCCGCCTCCCCCGCGACGACCGGGTTCGTGAAGAAGGAACCGGCGGACCAGGTGTCGTGATCCTCGGCGTTGAGAACCATGCCCTTGCCGGCGCGCAGCTCCAGCACCGCCTCGCGAACCTCTGCTGCCGGGCGGCGGATCTCACCGGCCTGTTCCCCCTCGGCCGGGCGGGCCACGCCCAAGCGCCGGGCCAGCTCACCGAAGCGCAGCGGCAGGGAGAGCCCCGCCGGGTCCAGCTGGAACTCCACCTCCAGCACCGCCGCACGGTCGGTGAACTTCAGGTTCGAGTAGCGGTAGGCCAGGTCCAGGCTCTCGGGCTCCGCCCACTCGGCGACCCGGCGAGCGCGGTCGTAGAGGCGTACCCGGCGCAGCACCTGGGAGACCTCCGCCCCGTAGGCGCCAACGTTTTGCACCGGGGTGGCGCCGACGCAGCCCGGAATGCCGCTGAGGCACTCCAGCCCGCCCAGGCCGGCAGCCACGGTCGCGGCGACGAAGCGGTCCCACTCCACTCCCGCGAAGGCCGAGCACACGCCCGTCTCCGGATCGATGCTGATGGCAGCCTCCGGATCGTCCGCGGCGTGCACCACAACCAGCTCGGAGACCTCCGGCCCGTCCCCGATCAGCAGGTTCGATCCCCCACCGACGATCAGCACGCGCCATCCCGCGGCATCGACGGCCTCCAGCACACCGGCCAGCTGCTCGGCGGTGGTGCATTCCGCCACGGCGGCGGGCTGCCCGCCGATGCGCAGCGTGGTCAGTTCCGCGAGCGGGCGGCGATCCACGGCAGCCCCGGTGGGGGCGACGGCGGCGGCCACCTCGTCGAGGCTCGGCGGGGCGGCGGGGCCGGTAGTTGCGGCCGGAAAAGTATTGGCGTGATTCTGCTTTTGTGTCACCCCTCTAACGGTAGCCTGTAGCCATGACGACTAACAGTGAGAACACCCACAGCATCGGCTTCCCGCTCGCCGATGTCCACGCCGCACTGTCTTCCCAGGAGTACTGGGAGTACGAGGCGAAGAACATCGGCGACGAGCCCGGCGAGGTCCGCAACTTCACCGGCGGCCCGAACGTCAAGGTTGAGCTGGCCGAGAAGCTGCCGATTGATGCCGTCCCAGAGTCCTTCCGCGCGATGGTTCCGGCCGCCCTGGAGCTGGCCCGCACCGTCACCTTGGGACCGGTCGAGGGCGGCCGCGCGACCGGGACCGTCACCGCGGAGGTCTCGGGCCTGCCGGTGAAGTTCAATGCCGACCTGGTGCTGCAGGACGCCGATGGCGCGACCTCCCTGAGCGCCAAGTCCGCGGTGGACGTTAAGATCCCCATGATGGGTTCCATGCTGGAGCCGAAGATCATGGAGTGGGTCGAGCAGTTCATCGCCCACGAGTCCTCCCTGATCGAGAAGTATCTGAAGGAGAACGCCTAAACTTCCGTGGCTGATCACGCCCACAATCTACGGGCCCGTTCCTGGTCGCGGGACGGGCCCGTTGGCGTACCCACCCGTGGCACGACCGGCTTCAACCGGCTGCGCAAGGCCGATCGGTGGCTCGCCCATCACCCCGCGGTGCGCGCTGCCTTCGATGCCGCTTCTTTATCAGGACGTCGCCCCCTTGCCGTGGATGTGGGCTACGGGGCTTCTCACACCACCACGGTGGAATGGGCGGGGTGGCTGCGCCGGGTAAACCCTGAGGTGCGCGTGCTGGGGCTCGAGATCGAGCCCTCCCGGGTGCTGCCGCCCCGCGATGGTGTGGAATTCGCCCTGGGCGGCTTCGAGTTGGCGGGCCACCGCGCCGAGGTGGTGCGGGCCTTCAACGTGCTGCGGCAGTACGACGTCTCCGAGGTCCTGGCAGCCTGGCGGATGATGATCGCGGGGCTTAACCCCGGCGGGCAGATCATCGAGGGAACGTGCGATGAGATCGGACGGCGGGCGGCCTGGGTGCTCCTGGACGAGTCCGGCCCCCGGACGCTGACGCTGGCCTGGGACCCGGCCGATGTGGAAAAGCCTTCGGATGTGGCGGAACGGTTGCCGAAGGCCCTGATCCACGAGAACACCAAGGGCCACAAGGTCTTCACGCTGCTGCAGGCTGCGGATGCGGCCTGGGACCGGGCGGCGGGTTATGCGCCCTACGGCCCGCGGGTGCGCTGGCGCTTCGCCCGGGAGGACCTGCTGGGCCAGCTCCCTGCCGGGGTGGCGAAGCTCAACCCGCGGCGGCGGATCCAGGACAACCTGCTCACCGTCCCCTGGGGGCTCGTCAGCGACATCCGGCTCTAGACGTTCTATAGAAATCTCGCCGGCTTTGCGGAACACTATGTTGGGTGAGCTCTCAAAATTACTATCCCCAGCAGCAGCCCCAATTCTCCGGCTACCCGGCCCAGCAGGCGCCGGAGAAGAAGTCGAAGGCGCCGAAGATCCTGGCCATCATCGTGGTCATCGTGCTCCTGCTCGCGCTGATCGCCGAGTTCGGCGCGCGCTGGTACATCAAGCATGAGATCACCAACGCCATGACCGAGGCCTCGGATTCGCGCATGGCCGAGGACCCGAAGGTCTCGTTGGGCACCACCCCTGTTCTCTTTGGGCTGGTGCAGGGCTCGCTGCCCCACCTGGAGGTGGAGGTCCCCTCCAGCATCGACGTCTCCTATGAGGATAACGACCCCAGCCGCCCGGTCATCACCGGCATGCCGCGCACCCATATCACCGGCAAGAAGCTCTCGATGGGGGAGAACCCGGAGGACATGATCTTCGGGGAGCTGACCGTCGACGCGGAGCTGCCGAAGGAGGTCATGAAGGCGGAGATGATCGCCAACCAGTCCGGTCAGTCGGGCGATGACCTGATGAGTCAGCTTCTGCAGGTCAATGACGTTGTGCCGAACCCCAAGGATCAGACCCTCGAGGTGCAGTTCAGCGGTGGGCTGGCCAGCATCGTGATGAGCCCGAAGATCGAGCAGGGCCAGCTGACGATGGAGGTCTCGGCAGTGAAGGTCTTCGGCCAGGAGCTGCCGGATGTCCTCGCCGAGACACTCGGCGGCGCGGTCGAGGATTCCGTGGACCAGAACACGCCGGGCGGCCTGGAGGCCCGGGACGTGCGCGTCACCAACCGGGGCCTGCAGATCTCCCTGCACGGCACGGACGTCCACATCGACGAGCTACAGAACTCCCTGAACGAGGCGGGCCAGCCCCAGCAGGGCGGGCAGGACAGCCCGCGCGGGGGTCGCAGCAACGACGGTGCTGGGGACGACACCCCGGCCGGGGAGGACCGCCCGGGAGCCGTGGGCTCCGGCGGCGAGATCTTCAACCGGGCTGCGGCTTAAGCCCCCTACCAAACCCCGGCTACTGCTGCGGCGCGCCCTCGAGGATTGCGCGCGCAGCGGATACCCCCAAGCGGGTCGCCCCCGCCTCGATCATGGCCACGGCCTGCTCCCAGGTACGGATGCCACCGGAGGCCTTGATCCCCACCTGACCACGCTTGCCCATCCGATCCAGCTCATCGGCCATGATCCGCACGGCCTCGACGCTGGCGCCACCCGCCGGGTGGAAGCCGGTGGAGGTCTTCACAAAATCTGCGCCGGCCCGGGCGGCCGAACGCACCGCCGCGCGCAGCTGCTCCTCGGAAAGCACCGCGGACTCCAGGATCACCTTCAGCACCGCCGGTGCTGGTATCGCCTCGCGCACGGCCATGATCTCCGAGAGCATGGCATTCTCGTCGGCGGCCAGAGCATTGGCCACGTCGATCACCATGTCCACCTCATCGGCGCCCTGCTCCACCGAAAAGCGGGCCTCGGTGGCCTTGATGAGGCTCTGGTGCTTGCCGGAGGGGAATCCCGTCACCGTGGCCACCCGCAGCCCGGGGTAATCCCCCGAGATCGGCAGCATGGACGGGGATACGCACACCGCGCCACAGCCAAGTTCCTGGGCCTCGCGGAGCAGCGCCCGCACGTCCTCGCGGCTGGCGTCGGTGGCCAGCAGGGTGGCGTCCATAATCTGGGCGACCGACTCGCGGCTCGGGACCACCGGCCCGGAAGAGTTCTGGGAAGCAGCCACGGCTACCACGCCCCAGAGGCGTTATCGAGGACGTCGCGGATCGCCGGGCGGACGTCCTGCCAGTAGATACCGACGATCACCGCACCGATGATCCACAGCGGGAAGGCACCGCCGCCGAAGATGCCGAACAGGCCCGTCAGCGCCGCACCACCCCCGAGCAGCAGCCAGTTCTGCTTCTTGCGGTTGATGACATCGAAGGCGTCATCGCGGGTCATTGCCACCTGGGCAGCGGCAGCAACCCCCAGGATCAGAACGATCACGGACAGGGACAAATACAGGTAGCCAGCCACCTTGAAGCCGATGAGTAGTGCGGGATTCATCATGGCCTCATCCTAATGCACTCCCCGGACACGTAGCGGGAGCGGCAGGCCACGGACCCTGCCGCTAGAAGAGCCAGCCGATCAGCTGCGCCAGCGAGTAGATAGCCAACCCCGCCAGGGAGCCCACGACGGTGCCGTTGACGCGGATGAACTGCAGGTCCTTACCCACCATCAGCTCGATGCGGTCACTGGCCTCCTCAGCATCCCACCGCTCCACGGTCTCGCCGATGATGCTGGTGACCTCGCCTGCGTAGTTCTCCGCCAGGTAGGCCGCCGCCCCCACCAGCCGGTCTTCGAGGTTTTCTCGCAGCTGTGGTTCCGCGAGCACCCGGTTGGCGAATTCGGTGACCCAGGCCGCGATGCGGGTGCGCAGCATGGAGTCTGGGTCCTCGGCCTGCTCTGCGAGCACGTGCCGGGTGTTCTCCCACACGGTCGCCGGGAGGGCGGTGATGGGCCCGGAGTTGAGGATGTCTTCCTTGATGTTCTCCATGCGTTGGATCATCACCGGGTCGTGCTGAAGGTCGCGGGCCAGACCCGCGATGAAGCTGCGAAACTGCTGGCGGGCCTCGTGGTTCGGGTTGGCCCGCACCGCAGCGGTGAAGTCCACGACCTCGCGGTAGACGCGGTCGCCGACGAGCTCGCGGACGAAGCGGGGCGCCCAGCGCGGGGTGCGCTCGTCGATGAGGTTGACGATGAAGTCCTCCGACTCGCGGGCCTTATCGTCCATCCAGATGACGGCCGCGTCCACCAGTGGCTCGGTGCGCCCTTCGTCGATGAGCTGCTGTAGGCCGCGCCCCATCGGTGGACCCCACTGTGGTTCGCGGAGGCGGTCGATGACCATCACGCGTAGGACGGCCTCGACCTCCTTGGCGTTCACCCCGTTGACCGTCAGCCGGATCAGCTTGCCGATCTCCCGGCTGATGACCTGGTCCCCCTCGGATTCCACAACCCACTTGGCGGCCCGTGTAGGCAGGTGAGCGGCGCGCAGCTTCTCGGAGATCAGGGTGGCGTTGAGGAAGTTCTCGCCGACGAACTCCGACAGCGAGTGGCCGACCTGGTCCTTCTTCCGTTTGATGATCGCGGTGTGCGGGATCGGCAGGCCCAGTGGGTGGCGGAAGAGTGCGGTGACGGCGAACCAGTCCGCGATGCCACCCACCATGCCGGCCTCGGCGGCGGCCTGGACGTAGCCGACCCAGGCCGGGGCATTGCCGCCGTGATCCACGATGCGGCAGATTGCGAAGACGATCGCCGCGAAGATCAGCAGACCCGAGGCGATGGCCTTGTGCTTGCGCAGGTCGTGGCGCCGCTGGGCCTCGGACTCCGGGGAGGGGCCGGGCACTGGCAGGCTGCTGCTTGCTGGGGCGGGGTTATCAATGCTGCGATGGCTCACCCCACCAGTATCGCAGCTTTGGGCCTTCGGCGGTCCCCTCGCCCCGGCCGGCACGCGCCACACCCCCACTCCGATTGACTGCCCCCGGTGCGGAGAACGAGCTGCCTAATCTCACCCGCATCTTCCCCGGGGTCGATGCACTGGCCAGGTCTCGTGCTCCGCGGCATGACCGGGAACGGCATGCAAAAAAGGCCACCCCGGTCGCCGTCCTCAATGACGGGGACCGGGGTGGCCTCAAGTACTAGCTTTGCGGGCTACGTTGGAGGTGCGTGCCCTGCGCGTTCATTACGCGCTCGCTAGCCAAGTTCTAGTGGATGCGACCACTGCGCTTGACGTACTCGCGGTAGTTCGCACGGCCGATGTGGACCATGGCGAAGCCACCGAAGAGGAAGAGCGCAGCACCGATCAGACCTGCGATAACGAACCCGGTTGCATTGTCGCTACCGGCTGCACCAGCCAGGCCGTAGATCGCCATGCCGAAGAAGGCCAGGGAGCTCAGGATGGAGCCCATTGCGACCCAGGTGATAGAGCGGTGCAGAGAAGAGTGCGGCGCATCGTAGCTCGACGGGACGAAGCCGTCCTCGTAGTAACGCTCCATGTGGAGGTTTTCAGCGAGAGCCATTTCTTTCCTACTTTCCGGAAAACCTGTATGTATCTACAGCTTAACCTAGTCGTCCTTACCGCGGAAGGCAGCGCGTGCGCGCTCCTTCGTGATTGCGGCAACGGCGGTCAGCGGGATGCCAGCTGGGCAGACGTCCGCGCACTCGCCGTACAGGGAGCAGTGACCGAAGTTGGTCTCCACCTCGTCGACCATGGCGCGGGCGCGCTTGCCGCGCTCCTCGCGACCCATCGGGGACAGGGTGAGGTGAACCAGCTTCGCGCCGGTGAACAGGTGAGCAGCACCGTTCGGGCACGCTGCGACACAGGCACCACAGCCGATGCAGGCCGCGTGGTCCAGAGCCTTCTCCGCGTCGGAGTGGTTGACCAGCAGGTCGTCGGCGTCCGGTGCGGTACCAGCCTGGACGGAGACGAAGCCGCCCTTCTCCATGACGCGGTCCAGTGCGGAACGGTCGACGACCATGTCCTTGATGACCGGGTAGGCAGCGGAGCGCAGCGGCTCCAGCTTGATGGTGTCGCCATCGTTGAAGGAAACCAGGCGCTGCTGGCAGGCAGGCTTGTTCTGGTCTGGGCCGTGCGGACGGTCGTTCACCATCAGGCCACAGGTACCACAGATACCCTCGCGGCAGTCAGAGGCGAAGGCGAAGGGCTCCTTGCCAGCCTCGACGTACATGGTGTTGACGTGGTCCAGCAGCTCCAGGATGGACATCTGTTCTGCGGCGTCGTCAACCTTGACGGACTCGAAGTGGCCTTCGGCGTTCGGGCCCGCCTGACGCCAAATTTCAAGATTCAGCTTCATTACTTGTAATTCCTTGTCATCAGCGGGATTCGATCGAAGTACAGCGGCTCGGAGTGGCGGATGAACTTCTCATCGCCGTTCGACTCCCAAGCGGAGACGAAGCACCAGTTGTCATCGTCACGCTCGGCCTCGCCGTCCTCGGAGAGGTGGTCATCGCGGTAGTGGGCACCGCAGGACTCGTCGCGGTCCAGTGCGTCGACGCACATGAGCTCGCCGAGATCCAGGTAGTCGGCCACACGCAGTGCGTACTCCAGCTCCTGGTTCATCTCGTTGGCCTCGCCCGGGACGTGGACGTTGGCCCAGAATTCCTTGCGCAGTGCGCGGATCTTCTCGATGCCGTCCTTCATGTCCTCGACGTTGCGGGACACGCCACAGGAGAAGTACAGGATCTCGCCGAGCTGACGGTGGTAGTGGGCCGCGCCGTGTGGCTCCTCGCCACGGATGTTCATGATCCGGTCGATGCGCTTCTGAGAGCGCTCCAGGGCCTCCTGTGCGGCCGGGGAGTCCTCAGCCGAGACCTCCTCGCCCAGCAGCGGTGCCAGGTAGTTCGGGATCGTGAACGGCAGGGTGAACCAGCCCTCGACGGAGGAGGAGAGCAGGGAGTTAGCACCCAGTCGGTTTGCACCGTGGTACATCCAGGATGCCTCGCCGGAGCAGAAGAGCCCTGGGATGGAGGTCATCTCGTGGAAGTCGGTCCACAGGCCACCCATGGTGTAGTGGCAGGTCGGGGCGATGCGCATCGGGGTCTCGTACGCGGACTCACCGATGGCCTCCTCGTACATCTGAATCAGGTTGCCGTAGCGCTCGCGGATGGTGTCCTTGCCGAGGCGCTTGATGGCGTCACCCAGGTCCAGGTAGACGGAGTTCTTCTTCGGGCCAACGCCGTAGCCAGCGTTGATCTGCTGGGCGTTCGCGCGGGACGCGATGTCTCGCGGGACCAGGTTGCCGAATGCCGGGTAACGACGCTCCAGGAAGTAGTCGCGCTCGTCGTCCGGGATGTTGTTCGGGTCGCGGTCGTCGCCCTTCTTCTTCGGGGTCCAGATGCGGCCGTCGTTACGCAGGGACTCGGACATCAGGATGGTCTTGGACTGCCAGTCCGAGTTGACCGGCAGGCCGGTCGGGTGGAACTGCACGAAGGACGGGGACGCCATGTAGGCACCCTGGTCGTAGGCGCGCATGATGGCGGAAACGTTGGAGTTCTTCGCCAGGGTGGACATGTGGTACACGTTGCCGTAACCACCGGTGGCCAGCACGGTTGCGTGGCCGGTGTGAGCGGTCAGCTCACCGGTGATCAGGTTGCGCATCACGACACCCTTACAGACGCCGTCCTCGACGATGACGTCCTGCATGTCTGCGTGGGTGAAGATCTCCACGTTGCCGGCGCCGATCTGGCGGTACAGCGCGGAGGTCGTCGCCAGCTGCAGCTGCTGACCCGTTTGACCACGGGTGTAGTAGGTGCGGGAAACCTGCACGCCACCGAAGGAACGGGTTGCCAGAGTGCCGCCGTACTCGCGGGAGAACGGTGCGCCGATGGCGTTCATGTGGTCGATGACCTTCGGGGACTCCATGGCCAGGCGCCAGCAGTCGTTCTCGCGGCAGCGGTAGTCGCCACCCTTGACCGTGTCCTTGGTGTGGAGGTAGGTCGAGTCGTTATCCAGCTTCTTACCGCGGGAGGAGTTCACACCACCCTGCGCAGCAATGGAGTGCGCGCGGCGTGGGGAATCGTGGTACGTGAAGACCTTCACGTCGTAGCCCAGCTCGCCGAGGGCTGCAGCGGCAGCGCCACCGGCCAGGCCGGTACCGACGATCAGGACGCGGAACTTGTTGCGGTTCAGCGGGGACACCAGGCCGAAGTGGTCCTTGGCGTAGGTCCACTGCTGATCCTGGCCGACCTCGTGCGGGGCGTTGTCCTTCAGAACCTTGCCGACGGTCACGCCGTCGACGGAGGACTCAGGCGCGGTGAAAGCTGCGACTGCCTCGTCGTAGTTGAAATCCGCAGTTTGGTTGTGCGGGTGATTAATAACATCGCTCATAGCCGTTTACTCCTTAACAGACTCGCGAGCTTAAACGCCTGGGACGAATGGCACTTGCTCAATGCCCCCGAACAGCACAGCCAGTGGGATAGAGATATTGCCGATGAGGATCAGGGCCGGGACCAGGTAGGAGATCCACAGGATCACCTGGCGCCAGCGGTGGCCGGTGATACCCAGGTCCGAGGATGCGGTCCAGATGCCGTGAGACAGGTGGGCGAACAGGATGAACATCGCGACGATGTAGATGATCGCCACTGCCGGGCGCTCGAAGGAGGCCACGAGGTTCTGGTAGGCGGCGTGGTTGCCGTCAACAGCCTCGATGAACTCGCTGGACGCAGCCGGCTGGACACCCAGGGTCAGGTCCAGGATGTGGAAGATGATGAACAGCAGCAGCACGATGCCGGTGACCGGCATGGTGCGTGCGGAGAAGGTATTCCAGTTGCTGACCATGCCCTTGCGGCGGAAGCGGCCGCGGGACTGGTGGCTGCGGCCGATCAGCGCGAACGCAAACCACACGTGCAGCACGATTGCCACGAGCAGCACGATGCGGAAGATCCACAGCATGCCGCCCTCAGGCAGGATCGGCGAACCGACCTCGCGGAGGAAGTCCGCGTAAGTATTGAGGCCCTCAGCGCCGGTGTAAACCTTCAGGTTTCCGAGCATGTGGACCAGAACAAACAGGCCGAAGATGATGCCGGTGATGGCCATCGTCAGCTTCATAACCCAGGTTGGGATGCCCGGCTTTTCGCGCAGGGCTTTCGTCGTTATTTTCCCGTGGACAAGGGCGTCCCGGTTTTCGTCATTCTTTACAGTCATGGCACCTCCAGTGTCGTAATAACTCTACGAGCTTGGAGACCTTGGTCACTAACTGCCATGGTCCACCCTGGGGTTTTACACCCTATTTGGGGCAAAATCACAGGAAGTGCACCTATTGCGCAACAGCCGCGTTGCGTAAATACCCCCGAATCACATCAGTCGCACCAGCCACAAAACTCCCCGCCCCGGCGGCTGAGGAGGCCACCGGGGCGGGGAGAAGAAGAGGGCGGGTCCGGACCTAGCCCGCGGCGAGCACCGTCTCCCCCACGACAACCTGCGGCTCACCGGTGACCCGGACCTGCTGCCCCAGCACCGTGACCACACCGGCGTCCTTCCCCTGAACGGAGACCAGCTCCACCTCACCCGGGCGAACCGTCACGCGAACCTGGACATCCCGGATGGTGACGTTGTAGCTGAGGTGCTCCCAACCCTCCGGCAGACGGGGGTCAATGGTGAACTCGCCCTCGTGATCGCGCAGTCCACCAAAGCCATAGGTCAGCGCAGTCCACACCCCACCGCAGGAGGCGATGTGCACGCCGTCGCTCGTGTTGCCATGCATATCCGCCAGGTCCACGAACAGCCCGCGGTGGAAAAACTCCAGAGCCTTATCCGCATAGCCGAGCTCGGCGGCCATGATGGACTGCACCACCGCCGAGAGGGTGGAATCCCCCGTGGTCAGCCGATCGTAGTAGTCATAGTCAGCCCGCTTGACCTCCTGGGAGAATCGCTTCCCCTGCAGGAACAGAGCCAGCACCACGTCCGCCTGCTTCAGGATCTGATAGCGGTAGATCGTCAGCGGGTGATAGTGCAGCAACAGGGGCCGCTTCGGCTCACCGTTCGGATCGTCCAGATCCCAGATCTGGCGGTTGAGGAAGAAATCATCCTGCGGATTGATCCCCAGCTCCTCATTGAAGGGGATGTACATCTGCTCGGCTGCCAGCTCCCAGCGATCCAACTCGGAATCGTTGAGCTTGTGCTGGGCAGCCAGGTCCGCGTAGTCATCCGGCCGCTCGGCGCGCATCGTCTTCAGCACCTTCGCAGCCATGCGCAGGTTATATTGCGCCATCACGTTGGTGTAGAGGTTGTTATTCACCACCGTGGTGTACTCATCCGGGCCGGTGACCGCGTGGATCTCAAAGCGATCCTGCACGGAGTTAAAGAAGCCGATGGATACCCAGAACCGGGCCGTACCCAGCAGGATCTCCACACCCTCACGCATGAGGAACTCCTTATCCCCGGTGGCGTAGAAGTACTTCATCAGCGCGAAGGCCACGTCTGCGTCGATGTGATACTGCGCCGTGCCCGCGGCGTAGTACGCGGAGGACTCGTGCCCGTTAATCGTGCGCCACGGGAAGAGCACGCCGTCGTGGGAAAGCTCCAGGGCACGCTCGTGCGCGGAGGGCAGCATCTCGTAGCGGAAGCGCAGCGCATTGCGGGCGTAATTCGAGTTCGTGTAGCTGAGGAACGGCATCACGTAGATCTCCGTGTCCCAGAAGTAGTGCCCGCCGTAGCCGGCACCGGTCAGCCCCTTGGCGGGAACACCGGTGGTCTCGGCCCGCGCGGAGGCCTGGATCAGCTGGAAGATGCACCAGCGGGCCGCCTGCTGCAGCTCTGGTTGGCCACCGATGCGCACGTCCGAGCGCTCCCAGAACTCGCCCAGCCACTCGCGCTGGTTCTCCACGAGGCTGCTGTAGCCCACCTGCTTCGCCCGGTTGATCGTGCGGTCGCAGCGGAAGGCCAGCTCCTTCGGGGCCACGTGGCGGGAGGAGTGGTAGCTGACGAATTTCTCTAGGCGCAGGTGGCAGCCTTTCGCGCCGTTGATGTGGTAGACGACGCTGGCGACGTCCTCCGCGACCTCCGTGGTCACCTCGACGTCGCCGGAATCCGCGGTCGCCGGGTTGTCCACACGCAGCTCGTGGTCCATGGAGGCGGCGACCGTCATTCCGGAGTGGTTGACCTGGTAACCCAGGGTCGCGCGCTCTGGTTCGGGTTGGGACTGGTACTTCGGGATCAGGACGCGCTCGTCGAAGGTGGAGCCTTTCCGCGGGTCCAGCTCTCCATCCTGGACGGCGACGGGGCCGTTGTTATCCGGGAACTCGCCCTCGCCGTCCTGGCGGTTGAGCAGCTGGGAGGAGACGACGACGGCGGCGTCCGAATCCAGCAGCTCCACTTCGAGCGCCATGATCGCCAGGTGGCGCTCCTGGAAGCTGACCATGCGCTCGGTGGTCACGCGCACGCGCTTGCCGCCTGGGGTACGCCAGATCATGCTGCGGCGCAGCACACCATCACGGAAGTCGAGGGTGCGGCTGTACTCACTGATATCCGCGTTGCCGAGGCGCAACGGCTCGTCGTCGATGTACAGGCGCATCGCCTTCGCGTCGGGGACGTCGATGATGGACTGGCCGTCGCGGGCCAGGCCGTAGGCGTCCTCGGCGTGGGTGATCTTCCAGTTCTCGTAGACGCCATTGATATAGGTGCCGTGGACGGCGGAGTCGCGGCCCTCCGGCGGGTTGCCGCGCATGCCGAGGTAGCCGTTGGACTGCGCGAAGAGTGTCTCGGCGACACCCAAGTCGGTGCGGTTGGGTTTGGTTTCCGCCCAGCCCCACTCCCAGACGGGGTTGTTATCGCGGTCGATCAGCTCCAATGGGTCGACGCCGTGGTGGTGGCGGTCCGCCCGGTAGCCCTCGGTGGCCAAGTCCGCACCGTCGATCGGCCGGTTCGGCCCCTGCGCGCCACCGTTGCGCTTGGCGGCAAGGAAGGCTTGGAGCTGTGCGTTTCCGGTTTGAGAAGCTGAGGTCATTGTGTCCCACATGTTGAGGTTTTCTTCTGAGCCGCGCACAGTCTAGCGGGCGGGTTGCACTACCCCGAATCGCGGGCTCGGGTTGTCACGTTGCTGGCTTGTGCGGCTGCACGGGGGCTCTATTGCGCGGCTGCACAAGGCGGTACGGCGAGGGCTGTGGCGCTATCGCGGGGCTAGCCCACGAAGTCTGCGAGGTCGGCGACCACGGTGTCCGCCCCGGCGTCGAGCAGTTCCTGGTCGCCCGCTCCCCGGTCCACCCCCACGACGAGGCCGAACTTGCCGTTACGCCCGGAGGCCACCCCGCTGAGAGCGTCCTCCACCACCACGGCCTTCTCGGCGGGAACACCCAACCACGTGGCCGCGTGCAGGTAGGTATCTGGGGCGGGCTTGCCGGGCAGCTCGAGTTCCGCGCCGACCAGGCCGTCCACGACCAGCTCGAAGCGGTCGAGCAGGCCCGCCGCCTCGAGCACGGGGCGCGCATTCTTGGAGGAGGAGACGATCGCCAGCCGGGGCGGGGTCACGCCCCCCTTCGGCGCAGCCAGGCTGTCGAGGAGCTGGACACTGCCCGGGTAGGCCGCAATGCCCTGGCCCAGCAGTCGGAGGAACTCGGCGTTCTTACGTTCGCCCAGCCCGTAGACGGTGTTCTCTGCCGCCGTGTCCGCCTCGCTACCGGTGGGCAGGTCGATGCCGCGGGAGCGCAGCAGGGCGGCGATGCCCTCGGTCCGTGGTCGGCCGTCGAGGTAGTCGTAGTAGTCCTGGTCGGTGTACTCGGCTACGCTCTGCCCACCGGCGCCGAGTTCGCGGAAGTACTCGGTGAACATGTGGGCCCAGGCCTCGCGGTGGAGGTCGGCGGTGGGGGTGATCACGCCGTCGAGGTCGAAGAGGATCGCGCCGTACTGCCACAGATCGGGCAGGCACAGGTCGGGCAGGTCTGCGTCTGCAGTGCCGCTCCCCTGCCCGCTTGTCGACGTCTCGGGCTGTCGCTTGTTCACGTTCCCAGGGTTCATGCTGCCGATAGTACGTTCCCCGCCACCGTTTGTGGCCGGGCAGACTTTCCCTTTGCGCTTCCTCCTGCACACCCCACTGCCGCCTCACCGTCGCCACCACCCCCCAAAAGAAAACGGGGCGGGCACACCGTTGTGGTGTGTCCGCCCCGTTGTTTTACTCACCGGCCCCGTTCACGGGCGCTGGCGAGAGTCGGCAGCCGTGTTAGGCGATGCCGTTTTTAGCCTTGAACTCCAAACGACGTGCGTGCAGGATCGGCTCAGTGTAACCAGCCGGCTGCT
>NZ_JASODY010000055.1:0-652 GCF_030212265.1 Corynebacterium sp. UMB9976 | reverse complement strand
CCCCAACCGGGTCTACGACCAGATCTTCATCGACGGCACCTACACCGACGCTGGTTGCTTGCTTGTGGCAGCCAGCCGTGACCACGTCATCACCTGGCATTGGGCCAAACGCGAGTCAGCCCACGCCTACACACAACTACTGCGTGATATCGCCGAACCGTTATGCGTCGTCCTCGACGGTGGCCAAGGTGCCTACTCAGCAATCAAAGCCTGCTGGCCCAACACACAGATTCAACGCTGCCTCGTCCATGCCCAACGCGTCATCCGTCGCTACACCACATCGCGTCCACGCACCGACGCCGGCAAAGCTATCTACGCCCTAGCGCTGAAACTGACCAAGATCACCACACTCGACCAAGCACGCGAATGGACACTACGCATGCACGACTTCGGGGTGGTCTACAAGGACTTTCTCAATGAGAAGACATCCGTGCCGAAAGAGCGCCGCACCCTCAATCACCAGTGGGAATGGACCCACCTGCGAGTTCGCAAGGCATACAACTCCCTGCTGCACCTCTCACGGAAAGGATGGCTGTTTACCTACCTGCAGCCCCCACCAGAAGCACTCGAACCACAGCGCTGGGCATCAACAACCAACAGCCTGGAAGGCGGCATCAACGCCCAACTCAAACGCATCGCCGACGCCCACCGC
>NZ_JASODY010000054.1:0-721 GCF_030212265.1 Corynebacterium sp. UMB9976 | reverse complement strand
CGCCATCGGTGTTCCTCCTGATATCTGCGCATTCCACCGCTACACCAGGAATTCCAGTCTCCCCTACAGCACTCCAGCTTGCCCGTATCGCCTGCACGCCCGGAGTTAAGCCCCGGAATTTCACAGACGACGCGACAAACCACCTACGAGCTCTTTACGCCCAGTAATTCCGGACAACGCTCGCACCCTACGTATTACCGCGGCTGCTGGCACGTAGTTAGCCGGTGCTTCTTATCCAGGTACCGTCACCCGAAGGCTTCTTCCCTAGCGAAAGAGGTTTACAACCCGAAGGCCGTCATCCCTCACGCGGCGTCGCTGCATCAGGCTTCCGCCCATTGTGCAATATTCCCCACTGCTGCCTCCCGTAGGAGTCTGGGCCGTGTCTCAGTCCCAATGTGGCCGTCCACCCTCTCAGGCCGGCTACCCGTCGTCGCCTTGGTAGGCCATTACCCCACCAACAAGCTGATAGGCCGCGGGCTCATCCTCCACCGAAAAAACTTTCCACCAACCACACTAAAGATTGGTCCTATCCGGTATTAGACCCAGTTTCCCAGGCTTATCCCGAAGTGAAGGGCAGATCACCCACGTGTTACTCACCCGTTCGCCACTCGAGTACCCCTGCAAGCAGGGGCCTTTCCGTTCGACTTGCATGTGTTAAGCACGCCGCCAGCGTTCGTCCTGAGCCAGGATCAAACTCTCCATAAAAGCCATGAGGCCCAAA
>NZ_JASODY010000053.1:0-761 GCF_030212265.1 Corynebacterium sp. UMB9976 | reverse complement strand
CTTAAGTTCTAGTGGTCGTTGCAACACTGATCTGAAGGGTTGGTGTTGGTGATGACGGTGTCACGGTGGGATCCACCGGTTGAGGAGATCACTCGGTTTCACCAGTTGGTGGTGGGTGATGGTTTGTCGGTGCGTGCGGCTGGGTTGGATCTGGGATGGTCGTTAGCTACGGCGTATCGGATTGCGCATCGTGATGGGTTACCACTGCGGAATAAGACGTTGTCGTCACAGGTGGTTGACGAGATTGTTGCGTTGTTTGCCCAGAATGTCGCGCCAATGGATATTGTGCGGCGGTTGGGTGTGAATCCTTCGTCGGTATACCGGGTGGGGATATCGATTGGTGCGCGGCCCCGTCCTGCTCCTGAGGGTCGGCGGGCTGTGGCTACGGCGCGGCGAGTGGAGTATTTGGAGCTTCGGGCCTGTGGGTTGGATCGTCGTTCTGCTGCAGCTGCGTGTGGGATGGGGTTACGTGGTGCGCTCGATGTTGATAAGGGGGTGATTAAAACACGTGGTCGGCGTGTGCCGTTTGTGCCCGATGGTCAGGCAGTTTATCGCTATAAACGGCTTATGCAGGTTCTTGCGTATGTTGATGGCCGGGTCAGTGTTCCGGTGGAGGTGCTGCCGCAGGCTGCGGTGGAGAAGGTGATTGACCGGCGGTACTTGTCGTTGGTGGAGCGGGAGCGCATCGCGGATCGGGTGAATCGGAATTTATCGGTTCGGGCGATTGCGCGTGAGCTTGGGCGTGATCCGGGGACGATTTC
>NZ_JASODY010000052.1:0-880 GCF_030212265.1 Corynebacterium sp. UMB9976 | reverse complement strand
GGCTCTGTTGCAAAGATTGGCGGCAGTCAGAGGTAGGCTGTCGCTCTGCGCCGATCAGGCGGCTGCTGCGAAATGGTGGTTGAGCATGCCCATGGCCTCCGTCAGCGCCGAGGGCCCAATGCCAAAAGCTCTCTCCACAAGGCGCACCTCGCCCCTGATGCCGGGCTGCAGGCACCAGGGGCGAGCCTGTCCTTTGCGCAGGGCTCGCATGACTTCGAATCCCTTGATCGTGGCATAGGCCGTGGGGATCGATTTGAAACCGCGCACCGGCTTGATCAGTATCTTGAGCTTTCCGTGATCGGCCTCGATCACGTTATTGAGATACTTCACCTGCCGGTGGGCCGTCTCCCGGTCCAGCTTTCCTTCGCGCTTCAATTCGGTGATCGCTGCACCATAGCTCGGCGCTTTGTCGGTATTGAGCGTGGCAGGCTTTTCCCAGTGCTTCAGGCCTCGCAGGGCCTTGCCCAGGAACCGCTTCGCTGCCTTGGCGCTGCGGGTCGGCGACAGGTAGAAATCGATCGTGTCGCCCCGCTTGTCGACTGCCCGGTACAGGTAGGTCCACTTGCCCCGCACCTTGACGTAGGTTTCATCCAGGCGCCAGCTCGGATCAAAGCCACGCCGCCAGAACCAGCGCAGCCGCTTCTCCATCTCCGGGGCGTAGCACTGGACCCAGCGATAGATCGTCGTATGGTCGACCGAAATGCCGCGTTCCGCCAGCATTTCCTCAAGGTCGCGATAGCTGATCGGATAGCGACAATACCAGCGCACCGCCCACAGGATCACATCACCCTGGAAATGGCGCCACTTGAAATCCGTCATCGTTCCGTCCGTCCAATCTCCGCCAAGCATGCTCAAGCTTCACGATTTTTGCAACAGAGCC
>NZ_JASODY010000051.1:0-909 GCF_030212265.1 Corynebacterium sp. UMB9976 | reverse complement strand
GGCGGATTCTAGGGGTCGTTGCAACATTTCCTAGCTTTCAGCTAAATCTAACAGCTCCGCCATCCGCTCCGCAGGAGTAGCAAAACCCAACGTCTTACGCGGCCGACAATTCAACCGATGAGCAACAAGCTCCAACTCCTCCCGCCCATAAACACTCAAATCCGCACCCTTCGGAAAATACTGACGCAACAACCCATTAGTGTTCTCATTCGTCCCCCGCTGCCACGGCGACCCCGGATCACAGAAATACACCGGACAATCCGTCGCAATGCTAAACGACCTATGACCAGCCATCTCTGAACCCTGATCCCAGGTCAACGACCCCCGAAGATGCTGCGGCAACGTCATAATCGCCTCCACCAGCGCATCACGCACCGCCACCGCACCATGCCCATCCGGCAAATGCAGCAACATCACATACCGCGTCGTCCGCTCCACCAACGTCCCAATCGCAGACCTTCCACCTGCACCGATAATCAGATCACCCTCCCAATGCCCCGGCACAGCCCGATCCTCAACAACAGCAGGACGATCAGCAATCATGATCATCGGATCAACAAACCGACTCCTCGCAACACGCTGACCACGCGGTTTACGCCGCGTCCGCCCCGTACGAAGGGCATGGGCCACCACCTTCTTCAACTCGCCTCTGGCCTGGCAGTACAGCTCTTGATAGATCGTTTCATGACTCACATGCATAGTCTCATCGCCAGGGAATTCCCTGCGCAACCGGCCAGCCACCTGCTCAGGGGAAAACTCCATCCGCAACCACTGCCACACCTGCTGTTTCAACCGAGGATTCGCCGCAATCTTCGACACCTTCGGCCGAAACCTCCGAAGCGTTGACTTCCGGTGCGCCTCAAACGGGCGATAAATGCCATCATCACCACTATTGCGACTAATCTCGCG
>NZ_JASODY010000050.1:0-973 GCF_030212265.1 Corynebacterium sp. UMB9976 | reverse complement strand
CTAGGGCGTGTCTCCTAATTGTGGGCCTGTGCTCGAGCATGATTGAGGTGTGTCACAACGGTCTAGATTTACGCAGTTCACGAATGCACAGTGGGAGCGAGTTGAACCACTTCTGCCAACGAATGAGGGCCGTAAAGGCCGCCCGTTTGGTGATAGCCGCCGCGTTGTAGAGGGCATCATCTACCGGTACCGCACCGGAATCCCGTGGCGAGATCTCCCCGACCGGTATGGTCCCTGGCAGACGGTGTGGAAGCGGCATCGCCGCTACGCAACCGACGGCACCTGGGACCGCGTATTCGCGCACATCCTCGCCGAGGCCGATGCAGTGGGCGACATTGACTGGAACGTGTCAATCGACGCGACGATCAACCGTGCTCATCAGCACGGTACGAACCTGCCGCGCCCTGATCAGGACACAGGGGGCTCTATCGAATTACAAGAATCTGCCGTTATGCGAGATTGAACCGGCAGGTCACGGGATCGGGAGATCACGCGGAGGGTTGAGCACGAAGGTACATTTTGCTGTCGAGGGGCATGGCCGGCCGCTGTCGATTGTGGTGACGGGCGGGCAACGCCATGATGGCGCGATGTTGCAGGAAGTCCTCGGCGATATTCGGGTCCCGAGAATTGGGTGCGGGCAGGCGCGGACGCGCCCTGATGCGTTGCTTGCTGATCGCGGGTACACGTCACGGGTGAACCGCGCGTATCTGCGTGAGCGCGGCATCGCCGCGGTGATTCCGGAGAAGTCTAATGAGATCGCTGCCAGGAAGCGTAAGGGTCGTGCTGGCGGGCGACCGCCCGGGTTTGATGCGGAGCTGTACAAAGACCGCAACGTGGTCGAGCGGGCCTTTGGGTTGATGAAGCAGTGGCGCGGGCTTGCGACGCGTTATGACAAGCTCGCGGTCACGTATCGCGCGGGAGTGGTGCTTGCGGCGATTCTGGTCTGGTTACGCATATAAGAGACACGCCCTAG
>NZ_JASODY010000049.1:0-995 GCF_030212265.1 Corynebacterium sp. UMB9976 | reverse complement strand
GAAAAGTGTGTCCGCATGCCACCATAACCCCAGACCACACACCACAAATCACCAAAGAATAGCTCCCCGAAAGCTATTACCCACACCATCCCGCACCTCCGGCCACATTTGTGCTAACCGCACACCGGTTGGATTAAAGGATGACCACCAACCGCCCCAGCTGCCCACTATGCGGCAACAACACAAAGAAAAACGGCACCACCAGCAAATCAACCACCCGTTGGCGCTGCACCCACTGCGGACACTCCTTTACCCGCAACACCCAAACCCACAACAAAAACACCGCCACCATGGCTTTGTTCATCCAATGGGCCACCGGCACCCAATCTCTAACCACCTTCGCCGCACACCATGGCGTAACCAGGCAAACCATGCACCACCGATTCCGATGGTGCTGGTGGATCATCCCCACACCCACCATCGACCCATTCCGCATCCATGACCAAATCTTCCTCGACGCGACCTATCTAAAGTCCGGATGCCTCCTGATCGCAGCCAGTAAAACCCACGTCATCAACTGGACCTGGGCCAGACACGAAACCACCGCCGCCTACACCGAACTCCTACGCCCCATTGCCGCACCACTAATCGCAGTCACAGACGGCGGACAAGGTGCCCAATCAGCCATCCACCACTGCTGGCCAACAACACGCATCCAACGCTGCCTCGTCCACGCCCAACGAACAGTCCGCCGCCACACCACCAGCAACCCCCGCACCGATGCCGGCAAAACCCTCTACCGCCTAGCCCTGAAACTCACTCGCATCACCGACCTTGACCAAGCATCCACATGGGTCGCCCACCTGCACGAATTCGACCACACCTACCGGGAATGGATGAACGAGAAAACCACCATCAAAGACCCTGCTACCGGCGCCTACACCAAGGTCTACACCCACCAACGCGTCCGAGCGGCCTATCAATCATTGCTATCTCTGCACCGCAGAGACCTGCTGTTTACCTACCTGCAACCCCCACCAACAACCATCGACCCC
>NZ_JASODY010000048.1:0-1014 GCF_030212265.1 Corynebacterium sp. UMB9976 | reverse complement strand
TTAGGCGATGCCGTTTTTAGCCTTGAACTCCAAACGACGTGCGTGCAGGATCGGCTCAGTGTAACCAGCCGGCTGCTCCAGACCCTTAAACACCAAATCCTTCGCAGCCTGGAAAGCCACAGACTCGTCGAAGTCCGGCGCCATATCGCGGTAAGCAGCATCCCCAGCATTCTGCTGGTCAACCTTCGCAGCCATACGCTGCAGCGAGTCCAGAACCTGCTCCTCGGTCACCACACCGTGCTTCAGCCAATTAGCCAGGTGCTGGGAGTTAATACGGCAGGTCGCGCGGTCCTCCATCAGATCAATGTCGTGGATATCCGGAATCTTGGAGCAACCAACACCCTGCTCCACCCAACGGACCACATAACCCAGGATGGACTGGGAGTTGTTGTCGATCTCCTCGGCGATCTCCTCAGCAGACCAATCAGCGGACTCCGCCACCGGCAGGGTCAGGATGTCGCCCAAGGTCTCGCGACGACCCTCGGTGCGCAGCTTGTCCTGCACCTCGAAAACATCCACCTCGTGGTAGTGGGTCGCGTGCAGCGTCGCACCAGTCGGGGACGGAACCCACGCGGTGGATGCGCCCTCCTTCGGCTGACCAATCTTCTGGGCCAACATATCCGCCATCAGGTCGGTCTTGGCCCACATGCCCTTACCGATCTGCGCCTTGCCCGGCAGACCATGCTCCAGGCCAGCGTCGACATTGTTGTCCTCATAAGCGATCTTCCACGGCGCGGTCTGCAGGTCCGCCTTGCGAACCATCGGGCCGGCCAGCATGGAAGTGTGGATCTCGTCACCGGTGCGGTCCAGGAAGCCGGTGTTAATGAACGCCAGGCGCTCCTTAACCTCGGCGATGCAAGCATCCAGGTTGGCGGTAGTGCGACGCTCCTCATCCATCACACCGACCTTCAGAGTGAAGCGAGGCAGGTCCAGCAGGTCCTCCACTGCACCGAACAGGTCGTTGGTGAAAGCAACCTCCTCCGGGCCATGCTGCTTCGGCTTCACGATGTAGAT